>CAZJPS010000008.1:0-28798 GCA_964548055.1 uncultured Candidatus Peribacteria bacterium | reverse complement strand
CGAACGCGGCAAACGCCATGTTGGTGGTGGTCGGCTTTTCGCGCAGGCGCAGCAGGGTGCCCGTGTCGATCTCCGGCCGATCTTCGGCGGGCGTGGCGGCCGTGTTGGACGCAATGGCCGCACCGTCGCTGCTTTCGAGCGAAAGCGGAATCGTGACGTTGGGATTCGGCAGCAGGCGTTCGGCAAGGCTTGCAAAGCGCGTGTGAAAAGTAGTGTCGTAGTTGGCAAGCACTGGTTGCATGCTAGATTCCGTTGCCAAAAAAAACTTGGTCTCAGATCCAAACTTTTTTTGCAGAAGCCTGTGAAAACTTGTTGCCTCTGGGCGTGTAAGAGCGATGTGAACTTTGTTTCCATCTCGAAAGAATGGTGCAGCCCTCTGGGTAATAGCTACATTTTTTGGAAGAAGTAAGAGCAGATCATAACTGACGAATTCTTTCCGTAAATCAACGGTTTCCCAGTGATATAAATTCGCTTTAATTGTTTGCAGTTGATACTCATCCATGAATCCTTCATTTATGAGCAATTGCTCAAGCATATTTTGGTCTCCTCCGCTCTTGGCAATGAATGATTGCAGCAAGTCTGCTGGCACAATGGTGTGCTTGCTTAATTCCTGTACAAATGTTTGAGAGACAGGCAGAGAGGGGGCTGCTGGCAGAGCCGGAATGGGCGGCGATCCCTGAGGGGTAGCGGTGGGTGTGGGTGTTTGGGGCATGATGCGTTAATCTATGTATTATATCATAGAATTTTCGTATCTGCTAGCTCCTTTCTAAGCATTAGGTTCAGCTGAGCTGGCTGCTTTAGACACGCTATTTTAGTGGGGGAAAACCTGGTCTTTTATGCCAATCTTATGTGTAACATGATTTGTTTCCTCATTTCTTACGGTACCATTCCCGTCCATGAAACACCTTTCCAAATTGCGTCCGGGTTTTACCCTGGTCGAACTCATAGTCGTTATAACCGTCATTGCCATTTTGGCAGCTGTTGTTTTCGTTGCAGTTGATCCTGCTCGAAGATTCCAAACAGCACGTAATTCCACTCGCTGGTCAGATGTCACCACTGTTGTGAGTGCCATCAAGCAATATCAGGCAGATAACGGTGGCTCCTTGCCCGCAACAGCCACTGCGATCGATAGTACTGCCGCAAGCGTTCAGCTTCTCGCTGGTGGTGCTCTCACCTGTTCCGGTGCTGGCGCTGTAACATGTGCAGGGCAAACTGTCGTAAGCTCATCCTGTGCAGTCACGGGTCTTGCTACAGACCTTCTTCCATACATTAAGGCAATTCCAAAAGATCCTAAGACAGGTGTAACAGGTGGCGATTACCGTTATTACGTCAACAAAGACGCAAACGGTCTTATCACTGTTGGTGCCTGTGATGAGGAAGGAGAAGGTGTGGGTGGTGTTGGTTCTGCACCAGTCATCGAAGTATCAAACTAAACGTTTCTTCGAGCTTCCAAAAGCCCTGCCGAGAGGCAGGGCTTTTATTTTTTTCTTCAGTAGTTCACGAGAAGCAATATGGTGGCACCACTGAAGCCATACGCGTTTCACTGTGTTTTTCCTTGAAAAAAGTGGTTGCACAGTGTCCCCATTTTTTAGAACAGTATCTATAGATTGTTCTCTTCCATTAATACGGATTGATCGCATATGTGCGCATTTTTCTTTAAAGGAATGACACACAAAATCTAGGGCTGTGGCTGGCGATCGCATATGGTAAAGATTGTTGTGTACGTCAAAAATTCCTATTTGATCCTCAGAAAAATACGTTCGTAACGCCTCCTCGAATTGTGTTGCTGAAAGAGTGTGATCCTTTATATGCAAAAGGTTTCGCGCAATGTCTACGCGCGCAAGATTTGAAGAAAGCAGATGCGTGACGTGTTTGTATTCTCCATGTGATGCGATGCCTTTTTGGCACTGATCATGCATGGCGCTCGTGCGGATTTGAATTTCAATTGGTTGTTCCGTTACCCCTGGCAGTGGATATACCACCGTATGTAGTGATTGATATCCGTTTTCTTTGGGGAGGCTAATATAATCCTTCATTTTACCAGGAATGGCATGAAACCATTGATGCACAATACCCAGTGCAAAGTAGCAATCATCTACCGTTTGCACGATGATACGAAGAGCGAGTCTGTCTGTTAATTCATCAAATTTTCTGCGTTTTACGATCATTTTTCTATACGTGGAATAGATATCTTTCATGCGCACGCTGATATTGCAGGTGATATTTTTTTCTTTGAACTTACGCGATAAAAATTCCTTTGTTTGTTTTAGGCATAACGTATCCAGAGATTGCCTTTTTTGGAATTCTTTCTCCAATTTTCTTGCTATGGAAGGATGCAGTTCTCGGAAACAAATATTTTCCATTTCGCGTTTCCATGTACTCAGGCCCAGTCTTCCCGCGATAGGTGCATACATGTGTAACGATTCGTGTGCGATTGATTTTCGTACATGCCTGTCAAATCTTGAGAGATGGCGCACATCTGTGAGGCGATGTGCCATACGCAAAATTAGAAGGCGTTGGTCTCCGGTAAAAGCCTGAACGACTGTTTCTAAATCTTTAGTCTGTGCATCAATATGCAATCTCCGTAGTTTGTGCATTTTACTGATAAGCGTTCTCTCTATTGGAACGAGCGGCGCCTGAGCAAGTAATTTTTTCCCTTCATCATGCAAAAGAATATCATGCAGCAACGCTGTACACAGAAGGATGGGGTTATTGCTGAGCTCCTTCAGCGTGAGAGCTACTTCTGTGCCATGTGTTGTGTAGTTTTCTGCACTTCTGCGTTTAATACTCAGCAGATATCGCTGTCCAAATGCGTGTGCATCACGTAGGCGTTTTTTCTCCGCAGGAGCTAGACCTGATAGAAGTGAGCCCGGAATGGCACTGCTCTTCATTGGTTCCAGCTGTATGTTAGACGAGGTGCACAGAAAGAAACAGCGGCTTACGTTTCGTAAAAACTACATATATTTATTATTCAGCAGTAACATTTCTTCTCACACACCGTTATAGTAGCTGTATGCGTAAATTTGCACTTCTTCTTGCAGGTATAAGCCTGCCCGTACTCACCTTTGCCCTGGATTATCATGATGCAACAAGCCAATACGGTGATGCTCCCTTTTCTAAACCTGAGGCAGCCGCCATTAGTGTTCTTACAAATCTTGGTGCGATAGGAGGGAACCCAGATGGAAAGTTTCACCCCGAAAGAACCATTAATCGTGCGGAGTTTTTAAAGATGCTATATCTCAGTAATAACACACTCACAGCCGCATCGGCAGATGCCGCGAGCTGCTTTCCAGATGTTTCCAAAGAGGCATGGTTTAGTAGATATGTGTGTCTTGCCAAGAAGAGAGACGCAGTGAAAGGGTACCCTGATGGACTTTTTCATCCTGAGCGTTCTGTCAACTATGTAGAGGCACTCAAGATGACGGCAGAGCTGTTTTCCTATGGCTCTGTTTCATCAGGAACAAATGAAGCATGGTATATGCCTTATGTTCGTGATGCAGAAAGCAGAGGCCTTCTGCTTCCTCTTTCGCTTTCGTATGATGCGTTTCTTACGCGCGGTCAAGTAGCACGTCTTATTGCCTCGTTCCGCGCCTTTAGCGATGGTGAATTGGCTCAGTACCGAGCTTTAGAAAAAGGGAAAATGCTTTCCTCTTCAAGCATGGCCTCTTCCGTATCCAATAGCAGCCTTTCTTCATCCTCCAGCTCCTCTTCCGTAAGCAGTGTTGCAAGTTCGTCTTTGTCTTCTTCCTCTTCCTCTGTTTCTCGCGTTCCTTTGCTCCCAGTGACGAGCCATTTTTTGATGCTTGGTGAACGCACTCAGCCTATAGTTGGTATTAAAGTATTTGCAGATAAAGAAGCAGTGTTTATGCGAAGCGTAAAAGTGACACTAGATCGCAAGGTGGAATCGTTCGATATTCTGTTTTTGGTGGATGAAGCAGGAACCCAAATAGGGCAGATTACTCTGGATCACGTGTACGATAATACTGACAAAACATGGAGAGGATTCTTTACAGACAGTACCTATCGCATCCCTAAGGGCCAGGAAGTGGTTTTGGCGGTTGAGGCGCGCATGAAGGAGCGGAACAAGGGCGGCGTGTCTGGAGAGCTTGTAAAGCCCCAATTGTTAGAGATAACGGTGCAAGGAGAGGACAGTGGTAGTTCTTATACTACGAACACGTACAATTCGGTTCCGCCACAGCATCAAACTACTCAAGGCAAGATTGTGAGCGTGGCCAATGCGCTGAGTGAAACAGATTCGCTTCCTGTAGGTGCCAATCAATTACTTGCTGGATTCACATTTACAGGATCGCATGTAGCGGATACAAGCCTTCGCTTGCGCGAGCTGGAATTTCAAATTAGCAAATCATCCTCTGTTTCTGTACGTAATTGGCAGCTGGGAACGAATGATTCCAGTGATCGCGTGTTGTGTACTGTGAATGATCAAGTTGTCACGTGCTCAACCATTTCTCCAGAACTAGGGACGCTCACCTCTGGCCCGCGTACGTTGCGTCTTTTTGGTGATGTGACACTCGAACCAGGTGCCTCTCAATATTTCTTGCAAGTAAGTTTGAATCAGCCGGGTACTATTGGTCAGAATGGGGCAATACGTTGGAATGATGGAAGCAGTGATTTTGTATGGACAGAGCTTACAGCGCCAATTGCAAGAAGTACGAGATTCCAATAAAAGGGCACAAAGGTGATAAAGGTTTTAAAGGGGATAAAGGTTAAAAATACCTTTGCCCCTTTTGTCGCCTTTTAAACCTTTGTCCCCTTTCCAAAAAGCTTAGTGATATCTACTTACTCAAGACTTTCTTAATGTCCGCCGCCATTTCCTCGGCTGCCTTTCCTGCTGCTTTTTGCCAATCTTTTCCTTTGCTGGCGTACAGAATGCTGCGGGCGGCTGGGATAATGGCACCAGTTCCATCGGGGATAAAGCCCCATTTTACGCTCTCTGCGTCTCCACCTTGGGTTCCATATCCAGGAATAAGAAGCGGTACGTGCGGCATAAGGGTGCGTAAATATTTTAATTCTTCCGGATACGTAGCTCCTACGACAGCCCCCACCGATGAAAGATTGGTATCCGGCCCCATTAGTTCTGTTGCCCAACTTTCTACTAATTGCGCTAAATGTTCATGGACGGCCTCATCTCCTACAGGAAGATCCTGCAATTCCCCGGAACTGGGATTGCTGGTTTTTACGAGCACGAAGATTCCCTTTCCATTTTTTTTGCAGAGATCTATAAAAGGCTTGATGCCGTCGCTTCCAAGATATGGATTTACGGTGAGTGCATCTATGGCACTGTCTTCATGCAAATATGCTTCTGCATACGCTTCGCACGTGGATCCAATGTCTCCACGCTTTCCATCGGCAATCACGAGCAGGTTCTTTTCTTTTGCGTAACTGCACAGTTCCCAAAAGAGCTTCATCCCCTGCCAGCCAAGCACTTCAAAGTACGCGAGCTGAGGTTTTACGGAGCACGCGATGTGCGTAGTGGCATCAATAATTCCTTTGCAAAATTGCTCCACTCCTTCGATGTCTTTGGAAATTCCCTCAGGAAGCTTTTCTAGCTGAGGATCGAGGCCAATACACACAGGTGAAGTCTGTTTTATGCGTGCGGTAAGGGCGTCTGCAAAGTGCATGGCAGGATTGTAGGGTTAGGGATGGGGTTAGGGCTAGGGGAGTTGGTGTTAGGAAGAGGGTTAGGGTTAGGTCAGGAAGTTTTTCTAAAACGTTGGATAAAGCCGGAGAGCATACGGCCCACTTCTTTGGAAAGTTGCAGGGCATTTTGTGAGGATTCTTCACTTATCATTTTCAAACGAACTGCAATTAAAAGTAATGCATACGTTTCAGAGCACTCTCCTCGCGATATGACGTATTTGTGAGTTTTATCATCATTGGTAAGACGACTAAAACCTTCCGCGAAATTGGCAAGAGTGCTCACACTGGATTTTCTTAATTGCGTGGTGAGTCCAAATTGCTCTGATTTTGGAAATTTTTCTGTAATGCGGTAGACCTCTGTTACAAGGTCCATTCCTTTCTGCCAGATCTGAAGATCAACGAATGAATTCATAAAAAATCCTAGCCCTAACCCTTTCCCTAACCCTAATGTACGTTTTGCCTGTACTGGAGTGCTTCTGCAATATGGCTACTCTTCAGTTCGTCACTGCCTTCTAAATCTGCAATCGTCCGCGCAACTTTAATGGTGCGGTGATAACTGCGAGCGGAAAGCCCCATTTTTTCTACTGCTTGGCGAAGAAGTTTTTCGGATACGGCGTCCAAAATACAGAGGGTATCAATCTGTTTCACATTCATTTCTTTATTGGTGGAAATACCCATCCCTTCCAATCTTTTTTTCTGACGTTGCCGCGCTTGTAAAACTCGGTCTGCCACCATTGCAGAAGTTTCTGTGCTGCCATTAGGTTTCCGTTGTAAGTCTGCAATCGGGACTGTCTGCACGTCGATCGTGAGATCTATGCGATCGAGAAGTGGTGCTGAAATTCTTCTCTCAATTTTCTTCCCGTTGCCTGCACTGTACTGGGCTGGGTTCATGGCTGCGACCAAAATAAAGTCTGCCGGAAATGTGATACTCCCCTGTGCACGGGTGATCGTAATTGTGCGATCTTCCAGTGGTTGACGCAGCACTTCCAATACTTGTGCGGGGAACTCGGCTATTTCATCTAAAAAGAGAACGCCACGGTGTGCCAAACTGATTTCGCCGGGGCCTGGAATTTGTCCGCCACCTACAATGGATACTCCACTAGCCGTGTGATGGACGAGCCGAAAAGGTCGCTGCTGAACGAGAGGCGTGTCTTTGGGGAGTAAATTGGCGACAGAGTAAACCTGTGTGACCTCGATGGATTCATCCTGTGTGAGTGGCGGTAAAATTCCACGCAGTGCTCGTGCAAGGAGTGTTTTCCCCGATCCTGGTGTTCCAGACATCAAAACGTTGTGCCCGCCCGCTGCGGCGATTTCTAGGGCACGCTTGGCATGCTCTTGGCCGCGTATGTCTGCAAAGTCCACGATATCGCCTCCTTCCATTCTTGGACTGCTCGCAGGTGGCAACACAGGCGATGCTTCTTTCTCTCCTGTAAGAATCTCTACAAGCTCCTGAAGATTTTTAGGGGCAATCACATGTACGCCTGGAACCAGGGCCGCTTCGGGTCCGTTGGATTCTGGAACCACGAGTGTTTCGATGCCCAGCTTTTTACAGGCGATGGCAGCAGGGAGAACGCCGGAGATGTGACGCAGCGATCCATCCAGCGCCAGCTCCCCCATGAACGCCATCGTCTTTAATTTTTCTGGATCTACGAATGCGATCTCCAATGAGAGTATCAATCCAAGCGCGATCGGCAAGTCGTACCTCGGGCCCACTTTGCGGATATCTGCGGGTGCTAAATTCACCGTAATCACACGCCCACTAGGGAACTTAAAATGACTATGACGGAGTGCCATGTACACCCGCTGTTTACTCTCCTGCACGGCAGCATCTCCGAGGCCGACAATAAAAAATTTATGCTCGCCAAAACTACTGCCTACTTCTACCGTGACGCGTTCACTGCGGAGGCCGATGTTCGCAAAGGAGGTGAGTTGTGTGAGCATGGAAGCTAAGAATATAGCAGGGGAAAGTGTACTTGCGTACACCATTGTTTTACAAGAGCTTTGGGGTGGACTACCGTGTACCTTTATGTGGAATAAGCTCTTCCCGAAGCGAAAGTTACATTTGTCTACTGTACACCTACAAAGAAAGGTGGGCGCAGACGGTGAACGCATGGCCACGCAGTACTTACAGGTGATTGGGTACGAGTTAAGAGGAACAAACATCAGGTTAGGAAAAGGAGAGATCGATATCCTCGCGTACGATCCGTTCGATAAAGTGCTCGTGTTTGTAGAAGTAAAAAGCAGAGCCCATTACCATGAATTTTTTCGCCCAGAATTAAACGTCACGGCCCGTAAGCGTTCAGCAATGAAGAAGGCTGCCAGGATGTGGGTTTTAGAAAATGAATATGAGGGTGGGTATCGGATGGATTTGGTTTGTATAGCAGGAGGGAAGATCATCAATCATTTTAAAGAGATTGGGTGGGAGTGATGGATGAAGGGGGCAAAAGTGATAAAGGGGACAAAAGGGACAAAAGTCCTTTTGTAAAAACCTTTGTCCCCTTTACAACCTTTATGCCCTTTGTCCCCTGTTAAAGAGATAAAGGATTTCTTGTTATCCGAACATAACAGTCGCTCTTTCCAGGATACTTTTTGCGGGCCACCTGTTTTCATCCTCGCTGCTTCGTGTCATGTCTTCCCATACCTTCTTCTTTGCTTCTCCTTTGAGGAAAAAGACACATTCATGGGCGTTTTTGAGTACAGGGAGTGTTACGCTGATGCGATCGAAGACGTCAAATTTATCTGTCGTGGTGTGAATGATAGTTGACGGTCCGAAGGCATTGGAAGAGAGAGGTGGGAACAGTGATGCGATGTGTCCATCATCCCCCATACCGAGGGTAATGAGGTCGGCGGGATTTTTTTTCAGGAGATCGGCAACGTGTTGGTCGTAGAGTTTGATGCACTCATCGAGTGGCAAAGAAGTATCCGGAAAAATGAGATGTGATTCGGGGATGGGGGCGTTCTTCAGGAGAGTCGACCTGAGTAAAAACTGATTACTTTTGGGATCATCCGCATTGATGTACCGGTCATCTACTAAAAAAATCCAGATCTTGGTCCAATCGATGTCTGTATTTTTTCCAAGAGCTTCGTAGATTGGTTTGGGCGTGGAGCCGCCGGAGAGCCCTAGGATGCATCGGCCTTCCTGCGCACAAGCATCAAGAATTTTTTCTGTTACAAAGTTGCATCCTTGCGATATAAATTCTGTCTCCGTCGATGCGTGCATGAGTGTTGGCATATGGTTATCGTCTCATGAGAAAATGAGGGAGTCTAGAACGTCATCGTGTACATCTTTTCAATCTGCTTCCAGATATCCTGACTCATGGCATCGATTCTGTGCAGTATATATTCGCTTGTTCCACTTATTGCCATACTCAGAAGCCTCGTTACCTCCATGGGAAGTACTCGTATGGTTTCTGTAGGGCTAAAGCGCATGAGGCCAGGACATTGAAACGCTTCTAAAACATCATTGTATGAGCCAGCGATACTCCGTTCTTTCATATGCTGAACTATGACTAATTGAACCACCGGGCCCCATCGTGTGCAATCCAGGCATCTGCTTCTTCGGGGCCGTTGGAACCTGCTGGATAGTGATACAGAGGAGTGGCGGGGTTATCGAGATAGGATTGCACAGGATCGATGAGTCTCCAGGAAGTGCGCACTTCTTCTGGCTGCAAGTACCAATGCGTGCGACCGTGAATTGCCTCCAGAAGGAGAAGCCCGTGCTCTGGTAGACAATCTCCCATGCACACGAGGGGATCTTCCATGATGAGAGGACGGAAGGACGGCTCTAATCCTCCGATCTTCGTTTGCAACCACATGCGCATGCCTGCTTCGCCCTGCAGAATGATATCGAGGCGATTGGGAGTACTCCCTTCCCCTACTGCGTGTGGCACTTGGAATTGGAGCGAGATGCGCGTCTCTTTCTTTTTGAGTCTCTTTCCAGAACGCAAATAGAACGGCACACCTTGCCAGCGTGCCTCTTTACTTTGCAGTTTAAGGCAGGCGTACGTATTGGTTCTGGAATCTTTGTGAATGCCTTCTTCTTCCAAGTATCCCCGCTCCATTTCTCCACCCGCATTCCCCGCTGTGTATTGCCCTTGTAGCACGATGTTGTGCATATCTGCGGCTGGAGGAAGATACAGTTGCTTGAGTGCGTTTAAGCGGCTTTCTCGCAGTCCCTCATCTGTATCTTTAATGTGCATCGTGAGAAGTGACACAATCATCAGCAAATGGCTCTGAAACATATCGCGCAGCGTGCCGGAAGAATCGAAGTATCCAGCTCGTCCTTCTAGTCCCATCGGTTCCGAGGCTGTTACTTCTACGTGATTGATGAGAGAGTTTTTGAAGAGACGTTCCAGGATAGGATTTGCAAAGCGGAGGTAGTACACGTTGCGCACCGCTTCTTTTCCTAAATAGTGATCCAGCAAATACACTTCTTCCTTTTTAAAACAGTTTTCCAAATCTTTCTCCAAAATATCAAACGTTTTGGAATCGTGCCCCACAGGTTTTTCTACAATGCAGCGAAATGCTTTTGTAGGATTGTACACGCCGCCGTTGCACATATTGTGGATGACACTTGAAAAAACAGTAGGTGGTACAGACATGTACGCAAGCCGCACCGGGTTCTTCCAGTTTTTTTCTAATTCATCCAATCTAGCCGCAAGTGCTTTAAAATCGGGTACCTGATCGTACTGACCGGCTTGGTAATATATGTGCGAAAGGAACTCGCTCAGCACTTTTTTATTCACTTCAATCATCTGCGCTTTCACAGCTTCTTCTACAAGTGCTCTAAATTGTTCCTGATTCATTTCTGTTCTTGCATACCCCACAATCGCATAATTCTCCGGCAGTCGTTTTTTCAGAGCGAGCACATAGAGCGCTGGATACAGCTTTAATTTGGCAAGGTGCCCGGATGCACCGAAGAGAATGAGGCTGAAGGGTTGAGTGGCAGTGAGAAGCATAGATGAAGGCAGATTGTAGAGTTGAGGGGACTGCAAATGCAAAGAGAAGGCGAGGTAGTTGGGCTCTGTTCTTCTTCAAATGGGGATTATCGCTGAAAATATCGAAGAAACAAAAGACAAAAAAATTTCCAATCATCAGTCATCAAGACTCACTGATTGTTTTATTTTTTGTAAAACTGGTTATTGATCCTTTCTTTGTTATTTGTTTCTTCGGTGATTATATGCCAGATCTTTCCACTGCTAGATACTCTTGCAGGTTTTTCTTTCTATCGTTATCGTCTCCGTACACCATCGTCTATCAAGAGAGACACTGAGGGAACTGGCCCGTTAGAAGTGTCCCCCAACCGCCCGAGTCCGGGTACAGGTGGGAAATCCAGCCCCGAAAGGGGAAGATAGCTAACTCTGCTCTTCCTCCTACGGAAGAGTTCTTTTGTATCACCCGTCATCACTTTCAACTTTCCACTTTCAACTTTTCACTTTTAATTTTATGTCCCACTTCTTCACTTCAGAATCAGTAACAGAGGGTCACCCCGATAAAGTGTGTGATCAGATCAGCGATGCAATCTTAGATGATGCGCTGCGGCAAGATCCCAATGCACACGTAGCGTGTGAGTGTTTGGCAACCACGGGGCTCGTGATCGTGGCCGGTGAAATGCGCACGAAGGGATATATTCCCATTGCAGAAATTGCACGCAAAACGATTGGGGAGATTGGCTACAACGATTCTGCATTTGGTTTTGATCACAAAGCCTGCGCCGTACTTGTGAGCGTGGGTGAACAGAGTGCAGATATTGCACTAGGTGTTGATGAAACGACGAGCCAGAGCAAAGAGCAGGGGGCGGGAGATCAGGGGCTCATGTTCGGATTTGCATGTGATGAAACGCCAGAGCTGATGCCGCTTCCAATTTCTTTAGCCCATGGCCTCACAAAAAAACTTGCGGATGTGAGGAAGAAGAATGGGCTCGATTTTTTGAGACCAGATGGGAAAAGCCAAGTGACTGTGCAGTACAGTGACGATGGAAAACCGGAGAGACTTGAGTGCGTGGTCATTTCTACCCAGCACCGCGAAGATGTATCGCACGAGCAGATTTGTGCAGATGTAAAAAAACATGTAATTGAACCTATATGTGGCAAATATTTGGATGAAAAAACAATTTTCCATATCAATCCAACAGGCCGATTCGTTATTGGTGGCCCTCCTGGTGACTGCGGGCTCACCGGCCGCAAAATTATTGTGGATACGTATGGAGGATATAGCCGCCATGGTGGTGGCGCATTTTCCGGGAAAGATCCAAGTAAGGTCGACCGCTCTGCTGCCTATGCAGCCAGATGGGTTGCCAAGCACGTGGTGAAAGCAGGGCTTGCCCGCAAATGCGAAGTGCAGGTGGCGTACGCTATCGGCATAGCTGCACCCGTTTCCATCCACGTGGAAACCTTCGGGACTGGCAAAGTGTCTGACAGAAAACTAGAAGCAGCCATCAGCACAGTGTTCGATTTGCGTCCTGCCGCTATCATCCGCGATCTGGATCTTCTAAAGCCTCAGTATCGCCAACTTGCCGCCTACGGTCACTTGGGTCGGGAAGATCTGAAGGTGAAATGGGAGCAGTGTGAGAGGGTAGATGCGCTGATGAAGGCAGTATGATCTGCTTGTGATGACTTTTCATTCTTGTATGATGCGTCCTTTTTCCCCTCCATTTTGTGCTTCAAAAGCATCTTATCATTGGCGTTTCGATTTTTTTTCTTGCTGCCTGTACTTCTACAAATTCTGTTTCTAAAAACGCGTCTTCTTCTTCCTCTTCATCTGCAAGTAACGATCTCCAGATCACTCTTCAGAAAAATGTGGTGACGGATGACAGTGGAGTTGTTCGCACAACTGCTGCCTTGCAGTTAAGTGGTGCTACTGAGAAAACGATTGAACTTGGTGAAATCCTTGGTGAAGTGTTTGTGAGCGATGCAAGTAGCCGCACTGTTCCTGCTTCTTCATCCAAAATCGAACTCCTTCTTTCTGCCTGGTTTGCAGGTGCAGGTGAAGAAATTCTTGTGACACAATCTCGCAATCCTCACACACTCCTTATTCAAAAGCGTTTTGGAGGAGAAGAGGAAAATTGTACGGCTTGGGAAGTGGTGGAAGAGGTGCCACTTCCAGGTGATGTAACGGTTTCGCTTGAGAACTTTGGTGAAAAGTCTGCGTCGTCTGCTTTGCAGTACTGCGAAGGGCTTACTTTGCAGTAATATAGGGCGGTGGCAGATA
This sequence comes from uncultured Candidatus Peribacteria bacterium, assembly GCA_964548055.1. GTDB lineage: Bacteria > Patescibacteriota > Gracilibacteria > Peribacterales > Peribacteraceae > CAZJPS01. Next base: position 15,931 of record CAZJPS010000008.1, on the reverse strand, counting down.
TCATGTCTTTCCTTACCGAGCACAGCATTCCCTTTCAGCGCTTTGATCACGTTGCTGTGTTCACGTGTGAAGAATCAGAGAAACTTCCACCTATGCCCGGTGCCGACACAAAGAACTTATTTTTGTGCGATGAAAAGCATCAGCGGTATTACCTTGTAAGTGTGTCGCATGCCAAACGCGTGAATTTGAAGGCTCTTGCGAAGGTATTACATGAGCGCAGGCTGAGCTTTGGCCCTGCGGAAGATTTACACAAGTATTTGGGTGTTGAGCCGGGAAGTGTCACGCTTCTCGGAGTCATCAACGATATGGGTAAATTAGTGCAGGTAGTGATTGATGAAGCTGTGTGGGCGGCTCCTGCCGTGCAGTGCCATCCGCTCACAAATACGGCAACATGCGTTATTCCGCATGAAGGCATGGAAAAATTTCTGCAGATCACGGATCATAGTCCTCGTATTCTGGATGTTCCCACTCTTTCATGAATTTCCCTGTCGATCTCTCGCCTCCTCTTCAAGCACAAGCTCTGGAACTAGGTATTCGCATGGAAGATATTGAGGAAAGATTTATTCGTGGAAGCGGACATGGAGGTCAGAAAATCAATAAAACAGCCAGTTGTGTTCAGCTCATTCACCATCCAACGGGTATTGAAATACGCTGCCAGAAACATCGCGAACAGAGCAAGAACCGCTTATCGGCTTATAAATTGCTCATTCTGAAAATTGAAGAGAAAGTGAAGGGAAAAGAATCAAAGCGAGCACAAGAAATTTTTAAACTGCGAAAACAGAAAGCGAGGAGATCGCGTAAATCCAAAGAAAAGATGCTACAGGAAAAGAAACATCGGTCAGATATAAAAGAGTCCAGAGGTCCCCTCTAAAAACTACCCATTCGACAAGCTCAGGGCAGGCAAACTAAAAACTAAAAACCACTCCCCCACGTTTTGTCATACCTGTATCCTTCATACGTCTTAGATGTATATGCGCATCCCTCTCCTTCTAGTGGCCAGCCTTTCTCTTGTTGCTTGTGGCGCAATCCTCACGCCTCCTACAGGATCTGATGCTGTAAGCTCAGTATCTACTTCTTCTGCGCTTTCGCAGGATATTCCTGGCACGGTGGAGTATGGAACATTGGAAGGTATGGCACTCAAAGGATATTTGGCTGTACCCGATACTCCTGGTCCTCATCCGGCACTCATACTCATTCATCAGTGGTGGGGGCTTACAAATAGCATGCGTGATATGGCAGATAATTTTGCAGACGAAGGGTACGTTGTTTTGGCCGTAGATTTGTATGATGGGCATTCCACCACGGATGTGACAGAAGCTGGAACAATGGCAGGCACAGTCCGTAACAATCCAGAAAGAGCGATGCATAATTTACAAAAAGCAGTCACATTTCTTAAGGAAAGATCCGATGTAGAAAAAAGTCACATAGCGTCGGTGGGGTGGTGTTTTGGAGGAGGATGGGCGTACCAGATGGCAAAGAATGATTTGGGAGTAAAGGCAACGGTGATGTATTACGGCCAGTTTGATCCGCATGATGATTTTGAACATATGAGAGCGGATATTTTGGGTCATTTTGGAGAGAAAGATACGTCCATCAGTGTCGATAGTGTTCGTGAGTTCCAGGCAGCTCTTAAAACACACAAGGGCGTGCATGAGGTGTATATCTATCCCAATGTTGGCCATGGTTTTGCAAATCCTGAAAATACGGCTGCGTATAATGAAGAAGCAGCCGGTATAGCGTGGCAACGCACACTTGCATTCCTCTCCAAAACTTTGCACGACCAGAATACGGTATCAAGCAGTTCTCGTGCAGGCGTTCAGTAGGAGATCAGAACGCACCTTTTGGCTTATTTAAGCCTAAAAAGAGTGAAGTACCGTTTGTTTTGATCGAAATGATGCTGTTCTGATGATAGCGAAGTTTTATGGTAGAGGCATGCCTCCTTTGCATGTTTGTCTTCGTACAGCCAGAAACCGTCCTGTATTTTTGTATGAGCCGTTTGCAGAGGCAGCCATTCAATCTTTGTATCGTGTGCAATCAGTGCATCCATTCATTCTTTACGGATTCGTTGTGCTTCCTACAAGTATTTCTTTTGTGATGTCGGCAGAATTCCCTGAGACAGACATAGCCATCGTTCGAAGATATCAACGCCTTCTTGCATACCAATTAGGCATTGAATCACTGTGGTATGCAAAACCTGCTTTTCACTGGCCTTCGGATCCAAAAGCGACATTAGAAGCGATGCATGAGAGTCCTGTTCAATTGGGGTTAGTTGCTTCAAAAGAGCAATATCCTTGGTCATCTCTTTCTTTTCAGCGGCAAGTATCACCCTATAAAACTGAAATCTCTGTTCCTGGGTAATAATACTGTAAAATTTCCATAAACGTTTTTCCTTCGTTTGCCTGTGCTTCTGCGCCACAGCCAGACATTCCAACACCGTGACCTCGTAGAGTCATTCCTTCGCACCACGGATCTGATTTAGAGGTGAAAACCTCTGCGAAGGGAAAATTTTTCCAGCCCACCTCGGCAGGAGATCTGGTTCTCCCATCGGATACTGAGAAGTAGGGAGGTTTGATAAGTTGCCCACGGTATTGAAGCGTCTGATTGGCAGTTGCTTCTACAGCTGACACCCAGAGTGGGTTATTTTCTTCAAAAACGAGGCCTCCATACGCTTGGAATTCGGCGGGGCTATCAGAGCCATCGTAGGGCTTTCCCGGGAATTTACGGTGGTCTTCTTCCATATACCAGGCGGCATATGTTCGAGCAGCAATGGCAAAAGCCTTTTGTTTTTCACCTGGTTCAGTATCAGGTTCTTCCGATAGGCCCCTTACATATGATTCGAGAGGCAATTCATTAATGAGAACAAGCGAACCATCTATAACGGTGCATTCTATTACCCCTCTGAAGCGGTTCGTTTCCTTTGGTGAATTTGTGATTGTGATGTGGTCGGCAGAATTTTCAATTCTAAGAATTGAGGATGAACGCAGCTGTGCATTTTCTGTTGCTTCACACAGCGTGCCATTTTTTTGGAGCGTGATTGATTTTCCAGGAAATTGCACACCATTTACAGTAGCTTCACCTTTTGTGGCTAGAGTGATGCGATTAGTGGGAAGGCTTGTGAGACGAATGCGAATGTACTTTCGTGTATCACTGTCTGAAGCAGTTACTTCTGCGGAAGAAACTGTTTTTTCCGTTGTATATCTTTGGTATGAGCTTGTTGTTTGCCTGCCTTTTACAGTTTTTCCAGTAGCAGAAATAGTATAGGTGAGATCACCTATACGAAGTGTGAAATTTCCACGCGCACGTGGAAGCTGAACACGGAGACGTATGAGTGTGGAGGTATTGGATGCAAGGGCAATTGGAGCAACTAAAAATCCGCGAACTGGGACAAATGCATTTTCTTTTTCTTGCGTGATGATCATCTGTGTTGAGGATTTGCGCACATCGCCAATTTTTGCGCCAGATCGGTATGCTGTATTGGCAGTGTGAAATAGAACGGAAAGCTGTACTTCTCCTCCAGGCCTGCTTTCAATTTCCGTTCCACTCAGTGCTGTAAAGGCCTGCGATGCAATTTTTGTGAGTCGAGAAGGAGCAGCCTTTTTACTAGCTTTGGTCAGAGTGGGGAACCGAATAGCTGCCGTGAGGTCATTACTTGCTACATGCGTACGCACTTGATCCAAAGTTCGCCATACGTATTCTCCTGGGCAATCTGTAGAAAGCAGCTGACGGTGTCCAACAATGGGAGGGAGTGTTATTCCGTGGTACGAGGTATCCTTGGATATATCTATCTCATATTTATCAGCAAGATTTTTTAGCAGCCATTGCAGTGATTGCATTTGTACCTGAGGCGGCTGTAATTCATCAAAATTTCCAATTAATGCAATGCCCAATGTTCCTACGTTATTGCAATAGGCGTGGCCTCCTACAATGTAATCCCCACCCGCTTTACCTTCGTAAATCTGTCCTTCTGAATCGATGACATAATGGTATCCAATATCTCCCCAGCCCCTGTTTACTGCATGATATTGATAGAGTGCGCGCATCATTTCGGGACCTGAGCGCGTTTCTGATTTTAACGATTGTGCCGTGTGGTGCACCACGAGGAGTTTTATTTTTTTGGAATAGCGGTTTTTCCAAAGCAAGGTGTTGCTTGTAGTATCTGCAATTTTTTCTGTCGTCGTTTTAAATTCATCAGGGTAATTCAGTTGCCATTCTTCGCAATCTTTTTCTCTTTGTGAAGTGCTTACAGATGGAGCCGAGCTTCCATTGTCGTCCTCACTCGTTTCTGCCGGAGAAGATGGCAAAACTTTTTTATACAGTAGTGATTCATCTGCTCCCCATTCCTCTCTGGTTAAAATTCGCGGCTTATCCATTACGTCGAGTGAAGCTACTTTGTAGCTGATAGGATCTTTTGAAATGTAAATTGGATGAATATCGATTGGTAGATCATGCTTAAAATCCGCGCGAGTAATACCTTGTGGAAAGGTAATCAAATTTGATTCAAGAAGCGTTGGATCTTGTTCGTTTTCTACCTTCAGTTCCTCCCAATTGCTCCACATTCCATTTTTCCAATAACGAACTGCAGCAGTGCTGTGTACTGATGCTAACCTCACACTCACACCATCGATAGGTTTTTGAAATGTATGTAGATCATCGTGTGCTGCTGCCGAAAAACTGAGCAACAGCAATGGAAACAGGCCAGCTAAAATCCATCGGGAACGCATCCTGGCTGACTATAGCATGGTTCAGTATGGCGCCCAGGATATCGTAGGGAAACTTATGAACGTAGAAGTTCCTCATACTCACTCACCATTTTTGTAACCGTATATCTTTTGCGTGCAGTATTCTGGCCAGCACGTGCGATGCGGTTGCGGAATGTTTGATTCAGTAATTTTTGAATGCCTTTTTGCAAGGCTGCGCTGTTGTTCGCTTTTACAATAATGGCATCTTTGTCGTTTTCCAAATAGCCTGCAATGCCGCATGCATCCGTTACTATTACGGGGATTCCAAGCATCATTGCCTCTGCGGCAACGAGTCCAAAGGGATCGTGGTCACGAGAAGGTAGTACCAACATATCGAGTGATTGGTAGAACGCGCCTACATCAGGGACACTAGAAATAATCGATGTATTTTTTGCTGTCATCCGTTTTAATGCATTTTCTTCCGGTCCTTTCCCCAGGATTGTCAGTGTTACATGTGGAATATTTTTTACTGCATTCAGAAGAATATCGATTCCTTTTTCTTTACTTAGGCGAGCTATGCATCCAATGTGAATTTCTTTCGGTCGAGTGCTTGGGGCGGGGCTTTGGCTAAAACGATGGGGGTCAATTCCGTTTGGAATGGCAATTGTTTTCTGTGCAGACCATCCAAGATCTACATACAGCTTCCGGCTTAGTTCCGACACACAAATTGTGGTTGCGTGCTCGCTCTGTTTTTTGAGGAGGGTAAGCCACGGATTTTTGGTAAGCCAGGGCCCTATCCTATCATGTTCTACCCAGAATACCCTGATTCCTTTTTTGGCAGCCCACTCTGTTGCGAGTAATTTTTCTGACAGGCTGAGCATGAAGATGGCATCGATTCCTTCGATATTATTCAGAATTCCTAAGATTTTTTGTGTCATGAATTGCTTCCGCCAAAAAAAAGAAATTGCTCCCCATTTGGTCACAGGCGGTGCTCCAATATCCAGTTGTATTTGCAGTATGTTTTGCTTAGCTGTGTGCTCTAAAAGCACAGGGCAGCTTCCTACAAATGCTACTGAGTGACCATCTTTTTGTAGTCCTTCCATCAAACTGAGAGTCTGAATTTCAGCACCTCCTAAGGCACTCTCGAGCGGAAAACGGGTGAACAGAATTTTCATGAGATCTGAAGTATACCTTTGTCCCTTTCATCCACTTTAAAACCTTCTCCTCTTATTTTGTCGCTATCACTTTCTGTCCGCCCATATATGGCTGTAGCACTTTCGGAATAGAAACACTCCCATCCTTATTTTGATACATTTCCAAAATCGGAATCAAAATTCTTGGAGAGGCGATGCATGTGTTATTGAGTGTATGCACAAATTTTTTCTGCCCATCTTTGGTTTCGTATTTGATATTCAATCTGCGCGATTGGAAATCGTGGAAGGTAGAACAACTGTGTGTTTCGCCGTAACTGTTGCGGCTAGGCATCCAGGTTTCGATATCATTTTTACATACTTGGCCTCGGCCCATATCTCCAGTGCACACGTCTACAACTCGATAGGGAAGTTCCAGTGCTTGTAGTACATCTTCTGCATTTTGCAGGAGTTCCCTGTGCAACTCTGCGCTCACAATATCGTCATTCTCACAGAGCACCACCTGCTCCACTTTTTGGAATTGGTGAATACGGTACAGGCCTTTTGTATCTTTGCCGTATGTACCTGCTTCTCTGCGGAAGCAGTTACTAATCCCGCAGTAGCGCTTGGGAAGATCCTCTAGCTTCAATATTTCATTGCTGTGATAGCTGGTTACCGACACCTCTGATGTTCCAATCAAATACGCATCATCAGATTCTATGGGTCCGCCTTTTTCTTTCTGCACACCAACGGTGTAGGCCTGCTCTTCCCCGCCAGGGAAATAACTGGTTCCCATCATGGCTTCGTAATGCACAAGGAGTGGTGGCAAAAAGGGTGTGTAGCCCTTTTTCACCAGTGAATCGAGAGTGAACATCAGTACCGCATATTCCAAGCGCACGCCATCGCCTTTTAAAAAGTACGTGCGTGAGCCGGCTATTTTCACTGCTCTCGCAATGTCCAGAATATCCAGTTTTTCGCCGAGCGTGACGTGATCGAGGGGGTCAAACTTGAATGCTGGGATGTGCCCCCACGTTCGCACTTCCCTATTTTCTGTGTCATCTTTGCCTTCAGGAACTGTGGAAAGAGGAATGCTAGGCATAAGTAGCATCCAGTGCTGCCATTCTTTTTCTATAGATTCCAATTCGGTTTCACTCACTTTTAATTCATCAGATACTTTTTTCATTTCGATGATAGCTGCCGCTTTGTCTTCTCCCTTCATGGTGGGCACCTGCTTACTCACACTATTTTTGGTGCTGCGCATGTCTTCTACCTTTTTTAAAAGCTCTCTACGCTGGGTGTCCAGCTTCAAAAATTCCTGAACATCCACTTTTATGCGCTTCTTTCTGGCAGCGTCTGCGTATGCTTCGGGTCTGTGGCGGAGGTCTTGAATATCAATCATGAGCAGAAATGGGAGTGGCCTGCCAGCCGTAGTGCCCACTAGGACACGAAAGCTGGAGATCTTGAGTTCCGATGACCGGAACAAGATTGTAGCTGTGGCCAGTGGCATGTACTAGTACCAAGATCAATAGTTTACACGGGATGCTTTTCTTGTGGGCGCTTTAACCTGCTCCAATGTACGTCTTTCCTTGTACATATATGTTTTTTGTGAGTATCGCCGCGAGAAGGAATGTTCAACAAGTTCTCCAGCGTCGATCGTAAGCTGTAGTTCAGATCCTGAATGGTCTTGCATCCGCTGCGCACATCGTTAATCCCTTTCTTCACTGCCGACTGGAATTTTTTCAAACTTTGGTCATTCAGAAATAAGTACAATCCCAGGCTTTGCTGCTCTACGCGCGCTTTAAGCTCTTCCGGAGTAGCAGGAGGTAATGTTGCAATATCGCATTCAATTAAATTTTCAAGCATATACGTATAATGATTTTATTTGTTAGTTTGTCAATTTTTATGTGAATGAGCACTTCATTGTCTCATGGGAATGCCTCTTTTTTGCAATTTTGCCCTGTTGTACACACGGTTTTCTGCTACTCTGTGCCGTCATGTCTCTTATCCAAAAACCATTTCGGCTGGTATCGGACTTTACACCGACCGGGGATCAGCCAAAGGCAATCGAGAAACTCCTCAAAGGGGTGCGCAGTGGTGAAAAGCACCAGACTCTTCTCGGTGCTACAGGTACAGGAAAAACCTTTACGGTTGCTAATATTGTTCAGGAGATACAGAGGCCTACACTTGTTCTTGCACATAATAAAACTCTGGCAGCTCAACTCTGTAGCGAGTTCCAGCAATTTTTTCCGGATAATGCAGTTTCCTACTTCGTCTCTTACTACGATTACTACCAACCAGAAGCGTACGTGCCCACCACGGATACGTATATTGAGAAAGATGCTTCTATTAACGAAGAAATAGAGAAATTCCGCCATGCTGCAACTTTCAACCTACTTACACGTCGTGATGTACTTATTGTTGCGTCTGTATCGTGTATTTACGGTCTTGGAAATGTGGAGGATTACGAGGCGTTGGCTGTCACTATAAAGCGTGGAGAGCCTATCAAACGCGATACGCTCCTGCGTCGCCTCACGGATATTCAGTACCGAAGGTCAGGCATCGAATTCAAACAAGGAATGTATCACGTGCTGGGCGATACTGTGGAAATTTTTCCACCGAGTGGTGATACTGTTATTCGCATTGAATGTCCCTTTGATGAAATAGATGTCATTCAGGAAGTGGACTGTTTTACGGGTGAAGTGCTGAATGAACTTCAAGAATTCACCATCTTTCCGGCAGCTCATAATGTCACCACCAAAGAGAAGATCGATCAGGCAGTGGATGGCATCCGCGCAGAGCTTGAAATTCGTGAAAAAGAATTACTTGCTGCCAATGAACTGGTGAAAGCGGAGCGAATTCGCACACGCACCGAATACGATATTGAAATGTTGAAGGAGACGGGATACTGCACAGGCATTGAAAACTACGTTCGTTATTTAAATGACCAGGCGCCTGGTACTCCTCCTTCCACGCTGATTGATTACTTCCCCAAAGATTTTTTGTTGGTGATTGATGAATCGCACATTTCCATTCCCCAAATTGGTGGTATGAGCGAAGGGAACAAGAGCCGAAAGCAAACGCTCATCGATTACGGATTCCGTCTTCCAAGCAGCCACGATAACCGCCCCTTGCGCTTTGACGAATTTGAAGAGCGTGTGGGCCAACGTATCTACGTATCCGCCACTCCTTCTAAGTACGAGTATGCACATACAGCCAAGGAGAACATTGTGGAGCAGATTATTCGCCCTACTGGCCTTATTGATCCTATTGTGATTGTAAAACCCAGCCGGCATCAGATTGATGATATTACAGAAGAAGTAAAAGCGACGATTGCGCGTGGCGAGCGTGTGCTCATCACTACACTTACAAAAAAGATGGCGGAGGATCTTACAAAATTTCTTACAGAGGCTGGCCACAAAGTGAGATACTTGCACAGTGATGTGGAAACGCTCGAGCGTATTGAAATACTGCGTCAGTTACGTACGGGAGAAATTGATATTCTTGTGGGTATTAATCTTCTTCGTGAAGGACTCGATCTCCCAGAAGTGAGCTTCATCGCAATTTTGGATGCTAATAAGCAAGGCTTCCTCCGTTCCCGGGATGCACTTATTCAAACGATCGGACGTGCTGCACGTAACGTCAATGGTCACGTCACTCTGTATGCCGATACCATCAGTGATGCGATGAAAGCGGCCATGGCCGAAACAGAGCGCCGCAGGAAAATCCAGGAAGATTACAATAAGAAGCACGGCATAACCCCAAAGACGATCGTGAAGGCCGTACGCAACATTGCAGAAGAAGGAAAGAAGCTCGAGCTGCGCCGTCCCAAGTACGATCACACAAAGATTCCGAAAGACGAGAAGAAGAGACTGATGGAAGAACTGGAACAGCAGATGGATATTGCATCGCAGAATCTCGAATTTGAAAAAGCAGCAGATTTGCGTGATGAAATTGAGCTGCTGAGGAGAGAGCTATAAAGCTATGCGTCATTATGAAGATGCGTCGTCCTCTTCATTCTCCTCAAAAAATAATTGATGCGATAAAAGCGCTTCTTCCACAATTTCTGCAATCTGATCGTATATGGATGATGCTTGAATGTCATTTACGTGAGCGTGTCCGTACAGCACGATTGCAGCCTTCAATTCATCTGGAAATTCATATGCATAGTCAAAGTGACACCCCGCATCTTTTAGATGCAATTTTTCCAAATTTTGGGTAATTTCTTTCATGATATTGTCAATGTGCTCAATTAAACAATTCTCAATGCCAAATCCCTCGTTGTCTTCAAATACAGGATATTCAACGCCGTTATCGAATGGATCAAAGCAAATGCTGAAGTGATGGTTTGTGGTTCCCGAGATAATCATAAAGCCGCGGCATCCTAATTTTTATTTGTTCTGTGTCAAAAATTGCTTCGGTAGCTCTATTGTTTATGGATCTGTTACCCAAGAATTCTCACTGCTTCTTTATATCCCTCCGGTGTTCCCGTATCCAGCCTCTGCCCTTCAAAAATATAGCCGTAGATATCAATATGCTTTTTTTGTGCAATGAGGCCATCGATCAGTCGCACTTCTCCATCTTTTGATCCTTCTTCTATTTGATGGAGTTTTTCAATCAGTGATTTTGGAATGATGTACTTTCCTACAATCCCAAGATTGCTTGGTGCATCCTCCGGTTTTGGTTTCTCTACGAGTCCTTTCACTCGTCGTAGGTTCGCGTGGGGGTTCTCCTTTGACCACGCGTGATCGAGGTCAATCACGCCGTACTTGGAGAGTAGTTTCTTTTCCACTTCCTGGACGCAGATCACAGCGGTGTCCTTTGTTGGTTGTATATGTTTCAGTCCTTCTTTGAGTTGCTCGAGTCCACTTTTTTTCCCCACAATTAAGTCATCCCCAAATAAAATTCCAACGTATTCACTCTTCACCCAATCGCGTGCCTGCAGAATGGCGTGTCCATCTCCTTTCATTTCTTCCTGGTAGGCAACATGAAAATTCACAGAGTCGTAGCGTGCTAATTCTTCTAGCATGTGACCCTTCCCTCTTTTATGGAGTTCTTTTTCTAATTCTGGCATCTCGTAGAAGTACTGGGGAATGGCTTCTTTTCCTCGGCTGATCACGAAGCAAATGTCCGAAATGCCTATGCTAAGGCACTCATCTACCAGGAGGGCAATGATAGGTTGGTTGCCAATAGGCAAAAGTTCTTTTGGAACAACCTTTGTCCACGGCAGGAACCGCGTCCCTAAGCCAGCTACGGGGAGGATCGCTTGAGTAAGTTTTATCATAAAATGGGAGGTTTTTAGTATAGAGTGACGAGGGCTTTTTTGACAATGGAAGCCAAATCGCCTAGAATAGGGCCAATAACCTTCCCAAACACACACATGCACACCGACCGTGCTCTTGAAAAAGTTCAAACTCTTTATGTGATGCAGATCCAGCTCTTGGATCTTCTTGATCGCGATCTGAGTGATCCCGTTGTTCGTAAAGAAGTGAAGAGCCACATGAAGCAATTTCAAACGCTCCTTGCGCAAGCAGACTGGCGTTACATGGGTGGTGAAGATGTGTGGGAAGCACTGAAGAGTTTGCCTCAGGAGATGGCCAGGAAGCTGAAGGAAAGCTCTCTCTCCACTACGCGCACAAAGAAACCCGTAAAGAAAGCAGTGAAAGTAATAAAAGCGAAGTCCCCCATGCGTAGCATGCAGAAGACCAAGAGATTTGCAAAAACGAAGAAGAGAAAGTAAATAGTGTTCGCGCGTTCTATAGACGTTCTGGAAACACACAGAGCGTCTTTTTTTATGTACAATGAAGGCTGCGTTCGCTCTCCTTACTGCCTTTCTCTTTTATGAGAAATTCTAAATTTCATTTATTTTTACAATTTTGACCTTCTCTTCTCTAGGAATAATTATCTTTAGCACAGATTCCTTATTGAATGTTGCCCGCACTTTTTTAGGATCGATTGAGGTAGGGAGAGTGATGCTTCTTGCAAAAGATCCCCAAAAACATTCCTGGAGATAATATTGGTCTGCGGGGACATTGTCTGTTTGGCGACGAGTGCCCCGTACTGTAAGAATAGTATCATTCACCTCTATATCTAAATCACTGAGCCGAACTCCCGCGATGGGAATCTTAATAATGTAGTAGTCATCTTGTTCGTAAATATCTACAGCCACTTTTCCTACCTGAGCTTCGGTTTTTACTGGTTCTGGCTCGGGAAGAACTTCTTTCGCAGGAGTACCGAAAGAAAAAAGACTCTTCGTTTTTCCGTCCTCTCTTCCGAGAGCACTGAAGATGCCATGAAATGGCGAATTGCCCATGGTGAGTATTTTAACAGGATTGACTTCTGGTCTCCTAAAAAGGAAGTAGTCAGGAAGGGTGAGTTACAGTGTGGTCACTGCAGCCCTTTTCTAGGTGGTGGTATCTCTGAGGAACAATTATATGACGAAGTCCTGTATTGTTACTGTGATTTTTTCGCATTTGGTAGCAGTAAATCTAAAAACAAAGATTTCCTGTTGGACGCAGTCTTTTCTCTGTGGCTTGATGGGCGGTACGCATAGAATAGTTGACACCATTTCTGCTTCATCACGCAACTAGTTTCATTTCGATGAAACTGTATTCAGTTGTACGCTACAACAATGTGTGGGAAGTGAGAAGACTTGCCGACTGAAGAAAGCTGAGTAAAATGCGCGGGCCTGAAAGGACGGAAAATAACAGACGTGACAATCGTGTCTCCTTCCTTCACACTCTGCTCCCACAATTGTTTCTGTAAAGGACCATCGTGTCCCTTCCCACTCTCTTATGTCTGATATTCAACTGAAAAATGCGATCCGACGACTGCGATTTGAAAAAAATATGACACAGGAGGAGCTAGCACTGCGCACAGGAGTGAGCCGTCAAACGATTATGAGTATCGAGCGGGGCCGCACAAACCCATCAGTCCTCCTTGCTTATAAAATTTCCTCAGCATTGGGGGTGGATGTGAATGAAGTATTTATGATGGAGGGAAAACTTGCACCGGTGTAATTACTGATTTGCTGTTTATTCATTCTTGATTCAATTACTCATCTAGTAACCAAGCATCAGAAATTACAGATGAGTAGTTTTTTCTGAGCAAAGACTCGTGTTCATTGCACGTTCCTGCGGAAGAGCGATCCGCATATCCTCCACCATCAATTGCACACTTTTTCTACCTTGCCATGAATCGATGGAAATGCGGCAGGCAATATCGAGCAGCTTTGATGTTGTATTTAGGAATCTGCCGAAATTGAATCCAATCAATTTTTTGTCGCCCACCATAGCTTGCAAATGTGCGCCTTCTTTTCCCACTGTGCGAGTATTGTGCATGGCTACATCACAGAGAAGAAATAGGGGCTCTGGATTTCCTTGTCCATGTGGTTCCAAGGAACTCAATGCATTGCAAAGTTGTACTGTGAGATGTGATGGGTGTACGCAGAGATCTATGGAAAGTGAGGGCACCAGCGACGTGGGGGGAACGGTACAGAGCACATCTTCTGCCATGCGTTCACAGAGCCTTTGGTAATGAGCAAAGGCAAATGTGCAGCCCGCTGCCATAGCATGACCGCCATACGAAAGAAGAAGATCTTTATTTTTTTGTAATCCTTCCGCAATGTGGTATCCGGGAATACTGCGTAGCGATGCAGAACACATATTTCCGTTGCGATGTGCAACAATGCTAGGTTTTCCTAGCGCCTCTGTCAGCTTTCCAGAAATGAGCCCGCAGATGCCAGGCGAGTACTGCGGTCCGCATACACTTATAAATGGTGTTTGGAGCGATATAGTTTCTGTAAGAACTTGTTGAAACAGAGTACTTACAACCGCTTGGCGCTCGGTGTTTAACGAATCTAAACGTAGGAGTGACGCGTGATCGCCCAGTAATGCTTGTAGTGCAATTTCAGGTTCTGCCATGCGTCCTGCTGCATTGAGTCGTGGGGCAATGCGAAAAGCGATATCTCTGCTTGTGACACCAGCGAGTAATCCCGATTGCAGTTTTAGAAGTGCGAGGGGTCCAGTTTCTAGTGTGTTCAATGCGTGGATGCCACGTTGTACAAGTGTTCTATTTCCACCTTTCAGCTCTACAAGATCTGCAATGGTTCCGATGCAGCTCAGCGCAATATCTTCCTCCTGCCCGTTCCACTGCATATTTCCTTCTGCTTGTTCAAGGGCAGAAACGAGCGTCCAGGTCACTCCAGCGGCAGAAGGTGGTGGAGAAGGAAAAGATCTGTGTAAACCTGGATGTAAAAGCGCCGTGGCGGTAGGAAGTACTTCTGGAAGGTGGTGATGATCTATAACAATCACATCTATCCCCGCCTCTGAAGCCATTTGTATTTCAGCTTCTGCGCTGATGCCTGTATCCACGGTAATCAGAAGCTGAACACCTTCTTTTATACATTCTTGGACAATGGCAGTTTTGAGACCGTACCCTTCTCGTACGCGGTGTGGAAGGCGCAATATGGGGCGTATGTTTCTTCTGTGAAAGAATCTTGCCATGAGCGCCGTAGAAGTAATTCCGTCGCAGTCGTAATCTCCAAATATTGCAATTTTTTCTTTAGTGCGGATTGCGTTTTGAATTCTTTCCATTGCCGCAGGAATATCTGGAAAAAATGCTTGAGGGTAGCCAAAAGAATGTAATGTGGCAGTATTCCATTCTCGTATTTTTCGGTTCTCCACCAGAGCATCTAAAATAGTGAAGCTTTGCCGGCTGCTTAATTGCCGTGCGTCATTTTGTACGTGCCACTGTTTGCCTGTAAGAGAAAGTGAATCCACACTCCTACGGTAGCAGACCTATGCCTCTGCTCCACTACGCGTTCTGATTTTTATCACGATGGGGTTTGTTCTTTATATCTAGTAGAGGAAAAAATCGTTCTGAAATACTTCAGAACGCCATGAATTCAGAAGGAGCAGTACGGGCATTGGGCGTGTGCGCCTCGCGTGTTATGTCTTACGAGCTCTCGTGCGTGTTTTTTGCCCTAGCCTGCTTGATTTCCACAGTGTCCATGCGCTGGCTGTGAGCATGATTGCTCCTGCCATGGTAGAAGCAGGACCACTACCTGTCAGCGGTGCCCCAGAATGTAGTGCTGTGGAGTGCAATGTGTCTGTTGCAGATGGGGCAAGCCATTCTCCTCCTAATTGCTCAATACGTTCCTGTCTGCGGTTTTCAATGGGGTCTAGAGTGATGGTGCCGTTTTCTTTTAGGGTATTTTCTTCTTCTATTTGGCTTGGAGAGGTTTCCAATGTGGGGGTGCTGGATTCCTGTATATTCTGGTTCGGTGTGTCCTGAGGCGTATTTGAAGGTTCTTCGGAGCTATGAAGCCACCATTCCTGGAGTGTTGGCTTGCTCGAGGTAGAAGCTTTAGATTCTTGTGCAGCAGCAGCCTGTTTTGCTTGCCGTGGGTTTCTGGGCACCGTGCTCCCATTCACTGTTTGATCGTACAGTTCTTCTGGCGTTACGTATTGTGCTATCGCAGCTCCTGGGATGAGCAGTAAGAGTGTTGCCGTTATGTATGTGAGTATACGCATCGTATTATTATAGAATAAAAATGAATTATTAACAATCAGTGCCTCCTTCTAGAATGCAGTTGTAGTATTCGGAATCATCGAATACTCCATCACCATCTGTATCTTTTAATCTGGGATCTGTTTCGTTTTCATCTACGACTCCATCCAGGTTTTTATCTTCACCGGTCAATCGCGTGTAGGGGAGATCTATACAGAT
Organism: uncultured Candidatus Peribacteria bacterium; assembly: GCA_964548055.1. GTDB lineage: Bacteria > Patescibacteriota > Gracilibacteria > Peribacterales > Peribacteraceae > CAZJPS01. Next base: position 396 of record CAZJPS010000008.1, on the reverse strand, counting down.
ATTTTGGTCGTCGCAAATGCGCTTGGCTCCCCGGACAGAGCACATACCATCACATAAGTTATCATCGTCTGTATCCCTCTTGAGCGCGTCTGTTTCACCATAGTCCAGTCGTCCATTTTGGTTCGCATCTTCAATGCCGTCTGGAATTCCATCGCTATCCGTGTCGCGTATAACAGGATTGGTTCCATATTGCACCTCTAGTCCATCTAAAATTCCATCTTCATCGGAATCTGGATTATCGGGATCAGTGCCTTTTTCTGATTCTATTTTAGAGTTGAGATAGTCTTCATCTCGATCTGTTCCAATGGAGAGCGGTTCATTGGTCATGATGTAGCAGCTTGCTCCTGGAGGAAAAATATCCAGTTGATGTTTGACACTAATGGCAGTTGCTTTTCC
>CAZJPS010000007.1:0-29258 GCA_964548055.1 uncultured Candidatus Peribacteria bacterium | reverse complement strand
TTTCATGCTCTTCAATAACACATTCCAGCCAAGATTTATCACCAAGTTTCTTAAGTTGAAATTTAATATCAACATGAGGCCTGCCTACAATCCATGAACCTTCGATGGCTGCCGAATATGGGCTTGGTAGGTTATCCGTAGAACATTCAATCGTTGCGACCAACTTGCCTTCGTTGGCAGCGCGAATGCCAGCATCCAAAGGATAATTCAAGTAATACAAAGGATATTTATTGTGATTATGTCTTTCGAACACACTTGCCTGCAGAACGTACTCATTACCTTGTGAGTCTACATACTTATTGAGAGATCCTTCTATTAAATTGAATATTTTCATACTCAAATATTACTCCAAACAGGGATATCCAAAATAGCTCTATAAATGGTTCTATGCACAATAGGACCATATTCAGGCTTTCCGCATGCCCTAGCCGAGAAGGTCATTTTCTGCTATACTACTTTGATGCCATCAGTTCGTGTTCTTGTTCGGCTATCGGCAACTCTTATTGGCTTACTTATGCCATTAACGGCTGCCGCACAGCAGGGGATTCATTTGTTGGAGTGCTTTGGGGACGTGTGTGTTATTCCCACGGATGGAGCTTCTGGATTTACCGTATTTTTTGCGTATTTTAGCATGATTTATCCATGGGTCCTTGGAATGGGCGCTGCCATTGCAGTCATGATGGGGCTTGTGGGCGGTATTCAGATGATGACGGCAGGCGCCGATGATGGAAAACGCAGCGCAGGAGTGAATCGATTGCTTATGTCTATTGGAGGTCTAGTACTGCTTCTGTTCTCATCGCTCATCCTGAATCTATTGAATCCCACATTCTTCCAGTAAATGAAAATAGCAAATGCACTTCTGTTGGCCCTAGCAGTACTGATGTTGCCAGTACCTGTGCACGCACAGGGGGAAATGCCTGTGATTTGTACGGGGCTCGCAGGTTGCGGGCAGGGGATTGAAAATACAATTTTCAATAACGTGCTCCCTGCTGCTGTCGTCCTCATTCTTCAGTTGGCTGCAGGAGGAGCACTTATTTTCATCGTGATCGCTGGCGTGAGGATGTTACTTGCGTACGGCGATGATTCTAAGGCAGGTGAGGCAAAGCTTCTTGTATTCTATGCGCTTGGCGGGCTCGCGTTAGTACTGCTTTCTGCCAATATTGTTTCGTACGTGACGACAGAAAACTTTGGGCAGGCGAATCCTGAGAATTTCATCTTTGGTCCAGGCGGATTATTGGAGTCGGTCATTCGCATTGTGCTGATACTCTTTAATGCAGGATTCGTTGTGATGATTGTACTTGCTGGAGTAAAGATGCTCATGGCCTCTGGCGCAGAAGATGAATTTAAGAAGGCTGGAGCAATTATTAAATGGGCTATTATTGGTGCAATAGTTGTAAACATGGCTCGCGCCCTTGTACAGGCATTCCTCAACCTCAATTTCTAATGCTCCATTTTCTTGTCTCTATCGGGCTCATCAGTACTGCGTACGCAGAAAATATAGAGCGGCTGGGTTCTGGTACTCCTGGGATTGATCAAATGTGGGCCATTATTCGGTCCATTTTCCCATACACCGATATGGGGGGTCGTGGCCTGACATTTGCAGCCCTTAAGATCACCGACTTTATTTTAAAAAGCATTGGTGCTTTAGCAGTGGTCATGATTATGTACGCTGGTCTTCAGATGATTGCGTATGGGGAAGAAGGAATGCAGGAGGCAAAGAAGATTGTGCTGTATGCAGTTCTTGGCTTGATAGCAGCCATGGTATCTGATGCTGTCATTATTTATGCACAGGTGCTTATTTTGGCGGCAGCTGCTTAAAAGGGGAATCAGAGCAAACAGAAGTGCCAGAAGACTCAGAAGATTTGATGTAAATCAGCTTCAGAGCTTCAATTTTCCCATTCCTCTGAATCCTCTGTTTCCTCTGAATCTTCTGATTCTTTGGAGGCCAATTTCCGCTACCATTCTCTCATGCCCCGCCACTACATCACTACCGCCATCGATTACCCCAATGCTGCTCCGCATATGGGACATGTGCTGGAGAAGGTGCTGGCGGACGTGATTGCTCGGTGGTACAGGTTATCCGGACATGAGGTGCGTTTTCAGATTGGGACAGATGAGCACGGTATTAAAATTCAGCAGACGGCAAAAAAAGAGGGGATGGAACCTGCGCCATTTGTAGAAAAGAATCGTCAGCTCTTCATCGATCTCTACGGAAAGCTTGGTGTGTCCTACGATGAACCGTTCATGCATACATCGGGCAATCCCCAGCATGCAAAAACGGTGCAGGAACTGTGGAAGAAATTAGCATCAGCTAAAAGAGATGACGGCTCCGCTGTGCTGGAAAAGCGCGATTACACAGCGCTCTACTGCACGGGCTGCGAGAGGTTCATCACGAAAAAAGAATTGGTAGATGGCAAGTGCCCCGATCATCAAATTCCTCCGCAGGAAGTAACAGAGCAAAACTGGTTTTTTACGCTCAGCAAAGATCAGGACTATCTGCAAAAACTTCTGAAGACTGATTATAAAATCATCCCCGATTTCCGCGCACCGGAAACACTCACGTTGCTGGAACAGGGGTTGGAAGATGTGTCATTTTCACGCCCTCAATCGAGTCTTTCCTGGGGAATCCCAGTGCCAGATGATGAGAATCAAACAATGTACGTGTGGTGTGATGCACTCACCAATTACATCTCGGGCATCAATTATTTTGACGATTCCAAGAGTGCAAAGAAATGGTGGGAAGAGAAAGGCAAAGTGAAAGTGACGCACGTGATTGGCAAAGACATTGCCCGGTTCCACGCGCTCATTTGGCCTGCGATGCTGAAGCATGGAGGGGTAAGAGCGCCTGATCAGCTGCTGATCCACGGCTTCCTCACAAGCGAAGGTCAGAAGATGAGTAAGAGCCTCGGAAATGTTGTGGTGCCTCAAGAAGTGATCGACAAATATGGAGTGGACGCCTTGCGCTTCTATCTCTCGCACGAAATTCCTGTAGGCAATGATGGAGACTTTTCGTGGAAGAGATTTGGCGAGTTGTACGATTCTAAATTGAGGAACCAGTTGGGGAATTTACTGAACCGGGTGCTCGTCTTGATCCGAAAAGAAGGAGGCGAACTGAAGGTTCCCGATAACGATAGCGATGCATCTAAGGCAGGAGGAGGATGGAAAACGTTTACAGAAAAGATGAACGCGTTTGATATGCATGCAGGTATTCAACAGGCGTTCGATTTGGTTTCCACGCTCAATATGGAGTTTGATCATGCAAAGCCGTGGACGCTGAAAGGTGAAGAGAAACTAGTTCTGCTCAGTCGCTTTGCAGAATCGCTCCGTCATGTAGCACTACTGTTGCTCCCTTTTATTCCAGAAACCGCTCAAAAGATCAGTAGGCAACTTAACGTGCCGTATGCAGAAGAGATGCTCAGAAAAGATTTTGTCATCACAGAAGAACTGAAGCAGTGGGGGAGCCAGAAAAAATGGAAAACCGTTGGAGAGCCATCCATTTTGTTCTCGCCTATTGAATGAAGTTATCAGATATACAATTTGTTCTTCCAGATACAACAGTAGATGCAGTTGCAGAAGCGGTACGCACCAAATCACTGTATCGCTTTATAGTGTATCGTGTAGCTGATGCAGTGCTGGAATGCAGGGTAGAAAATGCAGAGAGGCACTGGATGATGGGGGACAAACCAGAGCAGATTCTTGGTGGGGGTTATGCGGGCATGGAGCGTAATGGAGTGCTTTTTGTGGGGAGCGAATCTACTCAATTCAATGCTGTGCCAGTGCAGGTATGCAGGCTCCTTGCAGAAGAAATGCGCAGAGGTTTGCTCCAAAGAAATATCGAAATATCGGATACACAGGTAAATAGAGAAGGAGAGTATCTCCTTCATTCTTTTTGGGATGAGGTAGATCTTAATCAGTAGCTTGCAGAGGCCTCAAAGTGACAGTAGGATAGAAGCGCTCTCAGAAGCTGAATACTAACGCAGCATTGCTGTGGAGGATGAGGTGAGGAGAGCCAACTTATTTTCTTCTTTTTTGTTTATATGTTTGATCCAATGTCTGATCTGGCAAGCCCGCCTCAGAACGATCCTCTCGATATAGGGATGAATCCTTCTGGCAGCACACGTCGCCCTCCTTCTGGTGGTGGCATGGGTGGTGGCGGTGGTGCAGGACGCTACGCGAAGGATTTGCACTCTGTCACAATCCACGCTCGTCAGCGCACTTTTTACATCGATCTGAAGGAGTCCGGCAACGGCAAGTTCTTCAAGGTTTCCGAGAAGTCTCGTGGAGGCCAGAAAACCACCATCATGTTTGATGTAGAAGACCTCGATCCATTTATTGCAGCGCTCCAGGAAATGAAAACAAAGTTGGCTGCATAGTATAGAAAATTTAGTTTTAAGACGGTGCCATAAGTGTGGCACCGTTTTTTATGTATCACTAACTAAAGCGACATACACGAAAGCATGTCACCCTGAGCTTGTCCCTTCGACTAACTCAGGACAGGCTCCGGGCGACATGCGATCCCTTCAGTGGAGTAACGGGAGCCATTTGTCGCAGAGGGCCCGCGTGCCATGGTTCGACAAGCTCACCATGACACGCTGGTGCTATGAAAATATTTCTTCTTACTTTCCTTTCACCCCCCGTTCCCACTCCGCCCCCGTCATCTCCTTTTTCCCAGCAGGCACTACCTTCACAAGATAGAGGGCAGAATTCCCATCACAGTTGATGCGAGTGCTGATTGTTGTGGGTGCTAAAGAAGTCTCAATCACTTTCAATTGCTGACCATTCATTGTTATCGTCACCCCCGGCCACGGGGTGAGAGCACGCACTTTGCGGTCGATTGCTTCGGCGGTTTCTTTTTCTGGATTTACCATGCCATCTTCTTTCGTGAGCTTATGGCAGAAGGTGATTTCGGTTTCATCTTGATCCTGAGGTTCTAGGGGATTTTTGAGTGTCTGAATGAGAAGGGATGCACCCATCGTTGCTAACCGATCATGCAAGCTTATGAATGTTTCGCGAGGATCAATGGGTGTTCTTTCTTGGCCAAGAATCGGGCCTGCATCCAACTGCTTTACCATTTTCTGAATAGTGACACCTGTTTCACGGTCATTGGCGAGGATGGCTTGTTGGATAGGGGATGCACCACGCCAGTGGGGGAGGAGGGAAGCGTGTATGTTGAGTGGCAGGCGCTTGGGGAGATTGAGGACTTCTTCCGAGAGGAGTTGACCGTAGGAGGCGACTATCAGAAAGTCTGCAGCGGCTAGCAATGAGCGGTAAGCGGTAAGCTCCTTATTAAGATTTTCAGGCTGCCAGAGTTTTAATGAAAGTTTCTCAGCGGCTACTTTTAAAGGAGGCGGAGTGAGTTCTTGCTTACGTCCTACTGGCCGATCGGGTTGAGTGATAACGAGCTGTACCTCAAAGTCTGAATCCGCAGCTAGTGCTTGTAGTGCAGGAACAGCGAAGGCGGAGGTTCCGCAGAAGATGATAGAGCGAGGGGTCATGGGAATAAGTGTACCTCAGAAAGGGGACAAAGGTTTAAAAGGGGGCAAAAGGGACAAAGGTACTTTCCCAAAAAACCGGTATCCCCTTTGTCCCTTTCCCAACATCCACTACTCTTCCCCTATGTCCCATCGCCCCGCCCTACTCGCCACCACCGTTCGCGAGCTCATTGCCCCAGTTCTCCGTATGGCGCCACGCGAGTGTGGGATCATCTCTATTACGCGTGTAGATGTGTCTGCAGATCTTTCGTATGCCACCGTGTACATTACGGCTCTTCACAATGCGAAGTTAGCTATGGAGTATTTGGAAAAGCAAAAAAAAGAATTTCAAAAAAATCTTGGGCAATTACAGAGCCACCGCACGCCTAAATTGAGATTTCGGATCGATGAGTCCATTGAACAGGCTACGAGAATTGATGCTCTGTTAGAAAAAGCTTCCAAAGAGTTACCTCGTGACACTTCGGAACCTGCGCAATAACATCGATGATCGATTCGATTGTAAGAAGGAAACAGATGATCGTACACTCGGCTCCTTTCTTACTGGTCTGCATTGTATGGTCACTGAAGCTTCCGATCTACATCTCGCTTCCGATCTCATCGCTCATGCTGACCATGTCCATTGTATTTGCCATCGTAATCCAGACGGAGACGCCATCGGGTCGCTTTTAGGCATTGGGCTGCTGATTGAATCGCAGTATCCAGAAAAGAAAATCACCTTCCACTGTGTAGATCCCGTGCCCGAAACATTCCATTTTTTGCCTGGTGTTTTTCGTGTGCAAGGTGCTCCCATCCTTCCGCCCGATAGCCCATCACCACTCTTTATTTTTGTAGATTGTGCAGAACCAAAGCTTACCGAAATGCACGAAACGCATAGTGAGCTTTTTGAAGGTATTTATCCATCTATTGTGATTGATCACCACTATCGCAATCCCAACTTTGGACGTGCGAACTTTGTTTTTCCCGACGCCGCCTCCACCTGTGAAATTATTGTATGGCTTGCCGAGCAGTGGAAATGGAAAGTGACGGCAGATATTGCAACATGCTTGCTTACGGGCGTATATACCGATACAGGTGGATTGTTGCACAGCAACACAACGGCAGCCGTGTATAGAACCGTAGCAGCATTGCTTCGTGCAGGTGCAAGGCGTCAGCAGGTGGTGACAGCAGTGTTCCGCACGGCAAAGCTGAGCACGCTCAGATTATGGGGCAGAGTCCTTGAAAAAATTACATTGAGCGAAGAGGGCGGTGCGATATCGGCAGTGACAGAAGGTGATTTTAGGGCAACAGGAGCTGAATACAGCGAGCTCACAGGCGCGATCGATTACGTAAATGCCATTCCAGGCATGAGGTTTTCTTTAATCCTTTCAGAAAAAGGAGGCAAAGTGAAAGGGTCACTACGCACGTTGCGTGATGATGTAGATGTATCCGAAATGGCTGGGAAGTTTAGTGGAGGAGGTCATAAAAAGGCAGCAGGTTTTGCCCTAACTGGAAAACTACAGCCAGAGGTAAGGTGGAGGGTGGTGGAAAATGGTGGGGCGAGCGAGAGTCGGAATGAGTAGGCCTGAGGAAAGGGGAAAGAGGTGTAAAAGGGGACAAAAGGGACAAAGGTCTTTTTTACAAAAAACCTTTATCACCTTTACAACCTTTGTCTCCTTTGTGCCCTCTACTTTCCAGCAGGTGCTTCTCCCTCCTTCCTCTCCGGAGCCTGCTCCTCTTTTTGGTGCATATTCTCAATCGCAGCTAGGTTTTGATTTGCAAAGCCCTCGCTATGTTCGATGAGCGCCTTCTTGGCCATCATTTCTTCTGGCTTCGTTGTGATGATGTTGGATTCCTGGGGACTTGCGATGACCTGGATGGCGACGTGCTTGTTGCCTGCAAAGAAGATTCCTTGGCCAATACCTGAATTGAGAAGCACATATTTTTCGCCTTCAGTGAGGTAGAACAACTTTTGCAGATTATCTACCGCGGTGGGAGATTGTTTGAGCAGAACCTGGAGCGAAGAGTTTGTGATAATAGGTTTTCCGTAGGGGGATGCCACAAAATCATCAACATCCTGTGTAATTGTTGTAATGCCCAGGTAGTATTTGCGTGCGCGCTTCACAATGCCAAATAGGAAACGAGCAGAATCTTCATGCTGCATCAGGTTCCAGGCTTCATCAATGACCAAGTATCGCTTCTTCATGTCGGTGCGGATGCGGTTCCAGAGGAAGTTCAGAATCACGTAGATGGCAATCGGGCGTAGCTGATCTTCTAAATCGCGCACTTGGAACACGACCATCTGCTTTTTCAGGTCCACATTTGTCTGCTTATTAAAGAGTCCGGCGTAGCTTCCTTCGGTGTACTTCTGGAGCACCTTGGACATATTCTCGCCGCCTTCGGTGGTGCGGAGCACATCCACCAAATCATGCAGAGTAGGTGGTTCTTTGGTGCCTGGGTTTTCTGTTTGAAGGGTGATGCCCTTCAGTGCGTATGTATCCAAAATTGCCTTATCGAGCACGCCATCTTCCGCAGGAGTGATGGTGCCTAGCATCAATTTAAAGAGTCCGTGGAGGTTCACCACAGCCGAGCGCAATACTTCGCCCACTTCAGCATCCTCACCTCTGATTGCAACAGGAAGATCGAATGGGTTGATGTGTGAGTTGCTCTGGAGGGAAACAGGAATAAATGATCCTCCTACAGTTTCACATAGTTCGATATATTCATTTTCAGGATCAATCACAAGTACTTCTGTTCCAAACATCATTGAACGCAAAATTTCTAGCTTCACCATGAAGGATTTTCCAGCTCCAGAGGTAGCAAACACGTTGGCGTTGGCATTGGGCAAATCAAAGCGATCGAAGATAACGAGGCTATCATTATGGCGATTAATACCATAGAGAATGCCATGATCGGAGGTGAGATCAGAGCTGCTAAAGGGGAAGCTAGTGCCAATAGGCGAAGTGTTCATATTGCGGCTTATTTCTAGCTCGTCTAAGCAGAGGGGAAGCGTACTTGTCCAAGCGTGCTCCATCTGAAACAGTGCCGGCTTTGTCAGTACAAGTTTTCCGCCAAGGAGTGATTCAATATCGGTTTGGAGTTTCTTCAGTTTTTCCTCGTCATCACTATAGAGAGTGATGTACATGCCAAATTGGAACAACTTCTCGCGTCCTCGCGTTAGCAAATCGCGCAATTCTTCTGCATCTTGCAATGCTGCCTCCAGCGCAGGATCGCGCACCTTGCCTCGTCCTTCCAGCATGCGAATGCTTGATCGGAGTTCTACTACTTTCTTCCGAAGCATCTTCATGATGGATGCATTCGAACTTGGGTAAATGAAGTGCGCAATGTCCATTTGCGCGTCTACATTTACTATTTGCGAGAGCCAGTTAGGGTAAATATAGTTTGGCCAGTTGTATACATACAGAGTGCGTGATTTTTGATCTCCAAGCACAATTTCGTTCGTCTTCACTTCCATTGCCGCAGGGGCAATCAAGTCCAAAACTTTTTGCAGTCCCTCTTGGTACAGCTTTATTGCTTGGCGGTCTTCTTCTGTGAGTGGAATATCCGATTTTTCAGGAGATAAAACCTCTCGTATGGAACTATGGAGCCCCAGCAAGTCATCAATTGCGAGAATGAGGGGATTAGGTGCCGAAGAATGGGTGTTTGTGGCCATCGAGTGAGAGCTTCGTTAAATCTATTTATTATAGCGGAAAATGAGGGTTTTCGCAATGCGTCTAGGGGAGGGGATTTTGGCTTGTGTTAGCCTAGATTAACTAGAAAGATTGAAGGGAATAAAGGGAAATAAGGGATTGAAGGGATAACCACAAAAAGACAAAGGACTAGTTTTTCCTCATTCCCTTCAATCCCTTTATTCCGTTCATTTACTGTCCAAATATCGAACTCCGTCTCCTCTTCTGCGCTTCCTGCTGTATGACTCCCAAATCTTCTGCTCCGGGAACATCTACTGCTTTCAATCCGGCTATGAGAATTTCCCTATTTTTATCAATCGCTTCCAGTCTGCGATCTGCCACATCTAGAAGATTTTCAAAAGAATCCAACAAGGTTTGCTGCTGATCTAATTGGGATTCCGTATCTGTTAGCTGGCTTTGAGCCTGCGCCAATTCTGCCTGTTTAGATCCTGCGGTGGAGTAGTCCTGGTCTTTGAGTGCGGCACGGATCACGCGGTCCAGATCGGTCACTGTCCTCTGCCTGGTTTTGCGTTCCAGTTGTAGGCTCTCTATAGAGGCTTGTATGACTGTAGCCCGCCTACGGCTTCGCTCTGTAATATTCTGAAGCCCTGTAAAATACGAGTTTAGCGTTTCTGCACGGTTATCACTTCTATTCAGTACATCTGGAATATCTACCTGTAGCACTATCCCAAACTCTTCGAGGAGTGAGTACGCGGTGTTCGTATCTTCTTCCGAAGGTTTCGCATGGTATTTTACCTGTGCCACAACGCCGGCAGGAGCAGAAGTAGCTTTGGTAAAGCCGTGGCCAGAAAGATAGAGAGAGGCAAAAATTCCAAGGGATGATGTAGGCCTGTTTACTTCAGTTTTTATACGGTCGAGCGTTCCAAATGTGAGTGCTCGCACAGCAGATTGTGGTACAAATGTGGTCTGCGTCGTTCTGCTCCCAAAACACCCAGCAAGTGCTGAGCTTGCAAGAGCAACTGCCAAGCAGCGGTGAAAAAATGTCGCTTTCATGTATGCTGAGCCTTGTTAATATTATACAATAACTTGATTAAATTGGCAATAATTCTCTTTGCCAATTATAAAGTGTAAAAGAAGGTAAAGCATGGGTTTTGTGGTTTAAAAAAACAGGTTATTGAGATGGTGAAGTAATTCTTCAGACCGCCCCCATCCCCGACCCTTCCCCCATCCTCCTTCGCGAAAGCTACGGAGGACAAGCGGGGGAAGGGAGATTATTTAATAAAACAAAACACACACATTCCCTCCCCCGAGGGGGAGGGTTAGGGTGGGGGAATACGAGAAATACTTCCTCCTGCAGTCGGCCCATTTTTGATCACCTTTCTAGTTCACACCCCGTTCAATCTTCTAGTTCATCACCCGACTACATTTGTAGCACACTGGTTCCAGCATGGTGGATAATTACATCGATATGTCTTTTAAAAGTTTTTCTTTCTTCCACCAAAACCAAGTTTTCATGTGCATTCCGTGCAATCTGCCGCCGATTGATGTGTATCGATTATGAAAATGCCGCATTGCAGACAGCCAAAATTTTTTGCAGGTTTTTCTGCTCTTCGATCTATAGAGCTTCCGTCTTTTTGCGCAGAGCCATTCTACTCGCACTACTATTTTGATTGTTTTTTTATGGGAGAGCACACATTTATTGTGCGAGTCGAATGGTGGACGAGCGTGCACACAAATTGTGTTCAAAATATGAGGACATTGTGTGTGCAAGATCAAATTATTATTTCATGTGGTGCACTTCGTATGTAGTGCTACATTTGGCCCATTCTCCTGAGCAGGACTTTTGTTCAGTAGAATGTTTTTGCCCCATGTTTGAACTCCTGACAGCAGAGGCACAGAAAGTATTAAAAAACGATCTTGGCGTCGGCGATGCAAAACTCTCATGGGAGTATCCGCGCGAACTGGATCACGGCGATTTAGCTTTAAACTCCGCACTGCAGCTAGCAAAGCAGCTTGGAAAAAAGCCCAGAGAAATTGCGCAGATTCTTGCAGACGCCCTGGCTGCGTGCGAAGGAGTGGCGAAGACAAACGTAGCTGGTCCTGGCTTTGTGAATGTATGGTTAACTCCCGGCTTGCTCCTGCAATCATTGGGCGAGGTAAAGAGTAGCCATGGTCCAAAAAAGAAAAGAAAGGGGGAGCAACCTGTCATTGTGGAGTACTCCCAACCCAATATCGCAAAGCCTTTGGGGATTCATCACATTCTCAGTACGGTGATTGGACAGGTCATCACAAACCTCTATAAGCACGAAGGATACCCAACTGTTGCCATCAATCATCTTGGAGACTGGGGCACGCAGTTTGGAAAAATGTCTGTGGCGATGAGGAAGTGGGGCGAGAAGCCCGTGAAAGAATGTACTCTCAGTGATTTTTTAGCCTTGTATGTTCGTTTTCATGAAGAGGTAGAAAAAGATCCCTCTTTGGATGATGAAGCACGAGAGGAATTTAGAAAACTTGAACAAGGTGATAAAACCCTCACTGCGTTTTGGAAGCAGGTGGTAAAGACAACTATGAAGGAGGTGGAAGCGGTGTATAAAAGGCTTGGCGTGTCTTTTGATCATGTGCATGGAGAAAGCTTTTATCAGGACAAGATGGCCCCAATTTTAGAAGAAGGGATGGCAAAAAAAGTTTTTATAGAAGGCGAAAAAGGCGCTCTTATCGCCGTATTTCCTGAGGAAAGTAATCTTCCACCAGCGATTGTTTTGAAGGGTGATAAATCTACCATTTACCACACGCGCGACTTAGCTACGATCCGTTACCGTATCGACGAGTGGAAGCCTCAGTCCATTTTATATGTGGTGGATGTAGCTCAGACACTGTATTTTCAGCAGTTATTTGCAATGGTCAAGCAGCTTGGGTGGGAGTTGCCACAGTTGGAGCACGTTGTGATTGGCCGAATGCGTTTTGCAGATAGGAGTATGAGCACGCGAAAAGGAAACATTCTACGGCTGCAAGAAGTTCTGGATGAAGCAGTGGCACGTGCTCAGAAAATAATAGAGGATCGCGGTGATTCTATTCAGACAGATGATCCTGCGGTGCTTGCAGAAATGATGGGAACAGGAGCAGTGGTGTATGGAATTCTCAGCCAGAACCGCAAAATGGATCTAGTATTTGATTGGGACAAAATGCTTAGTTTTGAAGGTAATAGTGCTCCTTACATTCAGTACACACATGCGCGGGCATGTTCTGTACTCAGAAAAGCAGGGGTAGAGAAGGTGCAGTATCCCACTGGGATTGGTGCGCTCAGTGATGCCGAACGGACACTGGCACGCACACTTCTTCTCTACCCCTCCACTCTGGAAGAAGCACGCAGTACACATATGCCTCATAAACTGGCCAATTATTTGTATCAGTTGTGTCAGGATTTTAATGCCTTTTATAACAACGAGCCTATTGCTCAGGCAGAGGAGCCAGCTCGCAGTTTTCGTTTGGCTGTTACTTCTCATGTCATCGATGCCCTGCGTGTTGGCAGTGCAATCCTCACGCTCCGCCTTCCGGAGCGTATGTAGTTTCCCTTCTTTCTCTCTTCCATTTTCTTCAGTATGACTCGCTATCGTCCCACGCGCCGCAGTACCCGCAGGCAACAGAGGCGCAAAGCCAGTGTAGGATCATTTCCACTCATTGCATTTTTACTTGTGGCAGCATTCGGAATGCTTTTTGCGGGCTGCAGCAGAGTAAAGGGCCCCAATGATGGTGATTTCACGATGGAAGAAAGCACATTTACTGCCGACGACGTAGCTAAGTTTCAGGAACTATCTGGAAGCCCCACTGTCTCTGGGACAGGAACCCTTACTGCTGAGATGGGAACTGGCGGCGTGCAGGTGGAGGATGTAACGGAAACAGAGAATAGTGTTGTATCGGGCTTAACGGTGGATGCTGCGGAGCTTGCCCGCTTAGATGCCATGCGAACAATGACATCTGGAAAAGGAGGATATCGCGTTACAAACGAATTTTTGAATGTTCGTGCCACTCCAAGTTCCCAGGGGGCAAACCTGGGTAGGCTCGATAAGGGTCAAGCACTTGAAGTATTAGAATTTACGAATGCAAGCTGGGCAAAGGTAAAATTCAACGATAAGGAAGGGTATGTTTCTGCTAAGTACATTGGAAAAGTAGTGAGCTCTGAAATGCTTGAGCAAGAAAAGAAGGCTTTCGAAAATATGTACTACGTAAATTTTGGTTTTGTAAACGTGAGAGCTGAGCCAAAAACAACAGCAGCAAAGCTTGGGCAAATAGATGGCCAGGCATTTGTGCGCCCCCTGAGTATTGATGGGCAATGGGCAAAAGTGGCATTTGAAGATAAGGAAGGGTACGTCTCCATGCAATTTTTGGCTCCGTTTAGGCCGCCTTTCCTCGTTCGGCAGGATTCTTACGCGTTGCCTATTTTGCACTACGATGTAAGCCAAGAGGGGATAATGGATGTGCTTATTTCACACATTGCTGCACTCAAAAAATCGGGGGTGCACTTCATAACACTCCGTGAATTGTATGACACAGTTCTTGCTCAGGAGGGTAAAGATATTTCTTTGCGCGAGAAGAGTGTGGTTATTGCGGTGTCCGGATTAACAATAGACAACATAAAGCGTACGTCAGATGCCATATCTGGCGCTGGCGCGAAGGCAACATTCTTCCTAGAAACGAAGTTGATTGGGGTGAGCGGCATCAACGAAAAATCCTTACTCACGCTGCAGGCTAACGGCTTCGATTTGCAATCAGGCGGCCACACAGGCGATGATTTACGCTCACTTACCAGTGCGCAGGTAAAACTTGAAGTGGAGCAGAGTAGGAAGTTATTAGAGGATTTAACGCGCCGCAGCGTATTCGCAATTTTGTATCCGCAGGGTGGGGTGAACGAGAGAGTGATGCAGCGTACGCACGATGCAGGATACTTGTTTGGTATTGCAAACAATCCTGAAAAAACATTCAACCGAGATGAATTCCTACGCCTTCCAAGTATTGCTGTCACATCAGGCATGACTGCCGATGATGTTGTGCGACTCGTACAGTAGTTTCCCTATCTTGTATTCGAGAGAAGATGTGAAGGAGAGATAAGGGGATCCGGGCAACTGGATTCCCTCTTCTCTTATTACGAAAGGGCACAAAGGTGACAAAGGGCACAAAGGTTGTAAAGGTTTTTAATAAAAAGACATTTGTCCCTTTTGTCCCCTTTAAAACCTTTGTCCCCTTTTACCGTCCTGGAATCATATTCTTCATCTTATCCAAGAAATCCTGCGATTGCTGTTGGCTGTACTTGGCGGCAGACTGCGCCGATTGTTCTACCAGCTTCTGCATAATTTCTGCTCCGTGTTTGTAAAAGTACCACGAGCTCCACACCACGATCAGCACAGGGATAATGGCAATGAGAGAGCGAATAAAACCACCCCACGTGCGCAGTTTATCGCGCCGATCCATCCGTTCAATGTGCATGAGGATTTGATCTGCTTTGTCGATCAGCTCCTGGGCGGAGGAATGTGCTTGAGGAGTAGGAGAAGTGGGCATGCGTAATAGAGTACCACAGAAAAATATAATACTGCAGAGCGGGTTTCCTTACCCGCGGTGCTTAAGGTAAACATCACCAAACCTAAAACCCCCGTTTCCACTTCCGCACATATTCAAACGCCCTCGTGAGATAATATTTTGAAGACAGCGGAATATCCATACAGTGCGTCAGATTCAAAAGTTTTCCTCCATATCCCATTTTAAAGAGTGTGACACCTGCAAACGGATGTTTCTTTTGGATCTCAGTCTTTTGATCGGTTCCTTCTTTTACGGGTGCGATGCCCCAGAAGTTATATACGTGATCACCACGCCTGAGAGCATCTGTGATGGCTGTCCACTGCAGTAAATAACTCGCTGGGATCTTGGAATATTTATGTGTGCTCGCACCGTGGTGGTAGCTGGTTTCACCGCCAAAGTGCATATGAATAGATGCGGCAATCACTTCACCGTTGTAGCGCGCGAGATAGAGAGTAGCTTGCTTCTGAGCCGCAAACTTTTCCAATTGCGCTTTGAAAAATGAGTTCGTGTATGGTGTAAAGCCGTGGCGCTTGTGGGTTTCGTCGTGAAGGGCAATGAAGAGTGGGAGATCGCGCATGGGATCTTCGGATGCTGCGACAGTGACTCCTTCTTTTTGAGCTCTGCGGATTAAATTGCGAGTGGTGGAGCGTAATGATTTAAAGAGGGTTTCTTCAGGAATACTTTGTTTTGAAGAGTTGAGAGTTGAAAGTTGAGAGTTGAAAGTAACGGACCACGCATCTGGTTCTGTGAGAGGGAGGTACCAGAGATGTTCTGCGAGGAGATGGAGAGGCGAAGAGACAGTTTTTGATGTGCCGATCGATTTCTTTTGTTCAATAGGCCAGAAAGGACTAAGACGAACGAAGGAGCATCCCAGTTTTATGGCTTCTTCCTTCAGGGCATCGATCAGAAGAGGGATGGCTGCGCTTTCGGAGACAACTGGGCCATAGGGGACAGATAAGTGCCTTCCACGTCTGGCGGGCACAAAGTGTGCGAAGGCGATGCCTACAATCTTTTCATTCTCGATCGCTTCCAAGCGTACAGGCTTTTGTTTAATTGCTTCGTATACTTCGCCCATGGTCCAGCTTTGGAGGAACGGCGAGAATTGTTGAGCTGCGAGAAATGCATCCCATGAATGCCGATCGGTGGCTGGGCGGATGATCATGAGTGCGTAAGAAGGGGAGTGAGAGCAGCACACAGGTCGTTAGCTTGTTGTTGTGTCATCCCTGGATGTGTAGGGAGACTCAAAATTTCCACTGATACTTCTTCGGCTTTTGGATCTTCGCTTTTTATGTAGCCGACACTTTCGCTGTTCACGGCTGCTGGGCATATTACACAGCCTGTCCATCCATCGTGCAGGTAGATATTTTTTCGCTTCAGTTGTTTGCGGATCTGTTCTGCGTTTTTTATGAACAGGGGATATTTTTGCAGAGGCAGATCAGGCGTGATGCCGTCTAGCCTTGGCCACCCTCGATCGCGGGCTTCTTGCATGTACAAACGTGTGAGGGACCTTCTGTGATCGTTGATTTCCTTCAGGCGCCTCCACTGATCTAAAACAAGATAAGCGCACGCGTTGGGCATGCGGTGCAGATTGCGTGGCATGCGGCCATGCTTCTCTCTGGAAGAAACGATTGGGATCAATAACTTTGTTTTTCCACAGAGCCACAAGAATAGTTTTCCAAGACCGATCCCGTAGAAGGGTCGGGCTAACGCATAGATCGTTGGATACTCTATCAATCGCGCAATGTGCCACCAGGAAAGATCAGTTGCGTCTTCTTGATACCTCGCGAGTTCTGCAGCGGCATGTGGTACACGGCTCACAATCGCTCCGCCGGTCACACCAGAAATTGCTTTGTCTCTTCCAAAACTGAGGAGGAGATAGTGACCGCTTGCACCAATTTCTTTGGGTCCTGAAGTATCAGGAAGAACATGTGCACAGTCTTCAATCAGAATCAGATTATGCTTATCACAGATACTTCGAAGAGCTTTGGTATCAGCTGGGATGCCAAACGTGTGTTGGCAAATGATGGCTTTGGTTTTGTGCGTGATTGATTTCTCCAATGCACGAACGTCTAGATTCAGCGTGTCTTTCTCAATATCTGCGTACACAGGCTTCAATCCCGCTGCCAGGATCGCGTTTGGAACCACCACACATGTGTAGCTCTGCACAATCACTTCATCGTCTGGATTGAATGTGAGTGATTGCAGAAGGGCTAGCAGAGCTTCGCGACCCGATGCGAACAGGAAGGCGGTACCACCAAGAGCGCGTCCCAATTCTTGCTCCAGAATCTTCGTACTTTTCCCGCGTTTATACTTCCACACTGCATACGAAAATTTGACCGCACGCATACGCTGCTTTTTATCTCCCAATGGCGCGAAGGTGTGATGGATTGGTTGGCTCATGAGCGGGGGAGAAGCTTTGCAATGCACTGCTGAGGCATTTTACCTACCGCGACCAATAAAGATCCCTTTTCTAGGCGTGATGCTTCCTGCAAAGACAGTACTGGCTTTTTGAATGTAGTAGGGAATGCTCCCGCGGCTCGCTTCTGCACGAAGACGGTCATATCAAATACCTGAGAGGCGAGTATGCCCACCTCTTTTTCAATGCGCTCCTGAGCAGCCCCGAGTTCGATGAGCCCACTCAGCAGTAGCACTTTTGGTCGCTCAGGTTGCGTGCGTGCCCATTCGATTGCAGCTCGCAGGCTGGCTTCGCTGGAGTTATGAGTATCATCGAGTATCTTTACATTCTTCTCATCACGGACAGAGAACGTATTCTCTGGCGGCTCGAAGGAACGAAGCTTGGCTGCAATTTCTAAGTCTGTCATTCCCAGGTGGCGGGCCACTGCTACTGCAAGAAGTATATTCGCGATGTTGTGTGTGCCGTGGAGTGGAGTTTGGAACGTAGTGGTGCCAATGGAGAAAGTGACACCTTTGGACGTTTCTTGTGTGTCCAGAGCTCGTAAATTCACAGTGCTCCCAGTTCCCACAACGGTGACAGGGCAGGGGCTCATCTCTTTTATGCGCAGACACGGCTGACAGTCCCCATTCATAAACGCATGCCCGTTCTTTGGAAGATTCGTCACTATTTCGGCTTTGGCCTGTAAAAGATTTTCCTCTGATCCAAAGAGCGCCAGATGTTGTGTTCCTACATATGTCACTACTCCAATCGTCTGTTGCACAAACGAGCTCATCAGAGAAATTTCTCCTTTCTTGTATGCACCCATCTCCACCACAAGAATTCCTTTTTCTGCGCGTGTTGCCGTGTAGCGTGGAAGCTCACGGATCATCCACTGGGCTACTCCCATTTCTGTATTCACGTGCGCCGGCGTTATAAGAGGGGAGAAGCTGGAAAGCACGTGACCAAGCAATTCCTTTGTGGTCGTTTTGCCTACACTGCCGGTGACTCCGATCACGACCAAGTTTGGATTTCTCTTGCGAATATTTTTTGCTTCGGTCATCACTCGATTTTTTAGATAGTGATCTAACGGAAGAAAAATGAGCCATGCGAGAAAGAGAATAAGTGGTTGGAAGAGAGGTAGGAGCGGGAGGAAGAGGATCCAGTTCGGGCTCCCACCTTCGCTCTGCAGAGCTACGGTGGGCAGGCGGGATGGGCTCAGGCTCGGGAATTGAATGACGAGTATGAGAGTGATGATCAATGTTGTAATAGCGCTCGTCGTCACCAAAATATTTGCTTTCTGTGTCCAGACGGGTGTGCGCTGCTGTTTGCGTGCGATTTGTAATCCACTCAAGGCAGCTAGTGTTGCGAGTACGGAGACGATCACTGTTGAGCGGTCTATAGAGGTGAATAGCAGGACTGCGTAGATAGTTAGTAGTAAAGGTCTTACCACTCCAAAAAGTTGCCGGGCGTATCCGCCGTGCCGGAGGTGTTCTTGCAACCTATCAATTCTCCATTCCTTCAGTTGCCACAGCCATGCCCACGTGAGCAGAGGTGAGAGACAGGCAAGAAGTGTAAGGCCAATGAGGGCGAAGCCTTGGACTATGCGGGGAGTGTACTCTTTTTATGCCATTTTCGGCATGCAGCATACAGCTTTATTTGTCTATAATTTCCTCCTCTCGTACCGCGTAGCGCCTGTAATGCCTAAAAAAAGGCAAGATAGAGAACTTTTAGCACGATAGTATTAATTGGATCGCGAAGTGGTATAGGCCTCTGTTTGCAGTGTTTTTAGGATAACGGCTGCAATCTCCTGTGCCTTATCCCTGTGTACTCGATGCCGAATTCCAGGATAGAGATGAAGATGACTGCCTTTGATTTCACGGTGCATCAATTTCCCATCACTCACTGGTGTCATGCCATCGTCTGTGCCCCAAAAAATATCCGTGGGAACAGTCACTTTAGAAAGTAGGGGACGCAGATCTTCCGCAGTTACTTTGATGAGAGTTTCACGCATCACAGGACTCGCTTTTTCGTAATCATGTACGCGGACGAGCTTATACAGGAATTTTTTTCCGAGAGGTTCAAGAGCCTTCAGTCCTGGGATCATCAAAAAGAATTTCCCGATTTTTGCGAGTGTGAGGCCGATAATGCGTTTGAAGTGGCGAGGGTGGCGGATTCCGGCGGAGGCGCAGAGGAAGAGGTGAGTGATAGGGACTAGGGATTGGGGATTAGGGGCTTGGGTCGCAAGTTTGAGTGCAATTCGACCCCCATGTGAATGTCCCAAAAGTAATATTTTTTGATTCCTAGTCCCAAGTCCCAAGTCCCTTAGTTTCGTCTGTAACCACTGCTCAACCCAATCCGCATAATCATCCGTAGACCATGGTCGATCTGGTTCTGGTTCATCTCCAAAGCCTGGAAGATCGGGTGTGAGAATCTCAATATCCTGTCCCTTTAAAGCTTCTCGGAGTTCGGTAAAAGATTCCTTACTTCCTCCCCAGCCGTGAATGCAGACGAGAATGGGACGCATGGGGATAGTGTACATGGATTAAGGGCACAAAGGGGACAAAGGCCTCCTTAATTAATAACTTCATCCCCACGTTGAATAAAATATTCTTTTAAATTGAAGAGAATTGAACATTTTGCGTATTTGCGCTATAATAACAGTTACGGTTCATTCACTTACCGGCCTAAAAAGGCCAGAAAGAAGGGCGTTATGTTCCTCGATGGAACGCCTTCGTCTGTCGGTGCAGCCATGGTCATGGTAGCGGTCTTCGCGTTCTTCTGGCTCCTGGATAAAATTCCAGAGAGTCAGAAACCACAGCCACTGCCGCCAAGGCGGCCGATGGATCCCCCCTACCTCGCGTAGGGTGGGCGAACCGTACCCTCCCTCGTGTTGGCGCAAGCTGGCACGAGGGGTTCTTTTGTACAATGAGTATCTAGAAGAAACACCACTATGAGAATGACGGGTGGAGAGTGTGCATTTGTAGTGTGGGCCTCACTGTACAGATCATTTTTCTGGCATTGGGTTTTTGCTTACAGATTTGCGTATTACGTAACAGAGTACAAAGAGTTATGTATCGCACGGGTGATTACGTTCTTACGCATGTGGGGAAATTTTCCCAAGTTTTCTGAGTTCTGGAAAAAGAGCTGCAAACGATGAAGCAACCAAAACTGCGCACACTCCTCCAAATACCACCGATGGAACCGTTCCCAGCACTGATGCGGCAACACCCGATTCAAATGCACCAAGTTCGTTGCTGGAATAAATGAAGATCATATTTACGCCGAATACACGCCCACGTAACCGTTCTGGTACAAAAAGTTGTAGTATGGTTGAACGAATTGAAACGCTAATTGCATCAAAAACACCGGTGCCCACAAGTGCAAGAAAAGAGATGACGGGTATTCGAGACACGCCAAAAATAGCAACCATAAGGCCGAACATTCCTACAGAAATAAGTAAGGAAATGCCTGCGCGAGTGAAAGGGCGCCGGTGTGCGAGAATGAATGTCATAAGAAGAGAGCCAATAGAAGCAGCAGCCACTAAAAAGCCAAGGCCCACAGGGCCTACCATCAGAATATCTTTGGCGTAGATAGGAAGCAGAATTTCTGCACCTCCCAGCATCACCGCAAACATATCAAGCAGCGTTGCAGAAAGAATAAGCGGGGATCTGCCTATGAACATCATCCCTTCGCCAATTGTTTTCCAGGACAGAGGAACCCGTTCCGAGTTCCTGCGTGTGTATTTAATTTGGTGTGTACAGTAGCACGCACCCACAAGGCAAAGGCCATTGATGAGGAACACTACTGCAGCCCCTCCTGCAGCAGCTATGAGAATCCCGGCTGCAATGGGGCCAAGAATTGTAGCTACCCTTCTTCCAATACTGTTCCAGTTGGACGCATTTTCAACGGCCGTGTCTGCAATGGTCTCGCGGAGAAGTGATGGCCTTGCAATGGACCCAAATGCGCTGCCCGCTCCAATAAGAACAAGTGTGCCGAAAAGAACAATGAGAGGAACAGAATACAGCGAAACAATGGTAAGAATAATGGTTCCTCCTAAATGTAATAGCAGCCCCACTTGGAGCATCAGTTTTTTGGAGTGGGCGTCCACTAGGTGTCCAATAGGGATGGAGAGGAGTAAGACAGGTAGAAACTGCAATAAACCAGAAAGCCCAAGAAGAGCTGCCGAATTACTTGTTTCATAAATTAGCCAGCTGAGCGCAGTCATTTGCATTTGGTAACCCAAAATCATCAGCGTGTGCGTGGCAAATAACCAGCGGTATCCCTTTGATCGCAGTGCAAGATATGGATCGTGTTTCACGCCCGTACTGTACTGTACAGGCAGGAGCAGAGTCGAATGGTGCCACGGCCCGGGCTTGAACCGGGGACCCCAGGCTTATGAGTCCTGTGCTCTACCAGCTGAGCTACCGTGGCAAAGACCTAGGTGACGCAAAGTATGAAGGAGATACCGAGAATGATGAAGCTAATTTTCCATTTTTGACTATCTTCCCTATTTTCTCATAAACCGCCAGCCAGAGCCTATTTATTATATCAAATCCGATACACATCTTTCCTATGCTGTATTGTTAAAACTACCAGAATACGAATCTTTCCATCTTTTATATCAACAAGCACCCTATAATCTCCCACTCGGAAACGATAATCACCAAGGAGGGGATCAGTAAGTTTTTTTGCGAAGGAGAGGGGATTTTCTTGGGCTGCGAACCACTGCATCTTTTGTACGATTCTGCGTGCGATGGGGGGAGGAAGATTTGCCAGATCCTTTGCGGCCACTGCTGTGTACTCGATGTGCATGGCGGTCGATCATAGCCAGGACCTCTTCGGTCGTATAGGTGTGCCCTTCTGCGGCATCTTTCCGTGCTTGTGCCACGGTGGCAGCCAAGTTTTCTAGGGACATCTCTTTTTCAGAGAAAGGCGACACATGCGCAATGGGCACTGCATGCCGCATCACCACAAAATGGACGTTGTTTTTTTGTGCTTCTCGTAGCAATTGTGTGAGATTCTCCCGAAATTCACGGATGCTGATGGTGCGGGTGCTGGGCATAAAGCTATAACAAAAGTACCTATAAAGTGTACACAATTGTGATCACAATTGCAACAAGGCATTCCTTATTTCTTTAAGCCTTTTTCTTCTCATCCCACAGCAACACAAGCAGTGCCCCCGCCGCCAGCATCAACCCAATATCGCGTACTCCTATATCGTTCCAGCCTACCTGTACCACAACTGCCGCTAGATGAAGGATGACAAGGATGGTTCCGGCTAAGCGTGCGTAGATGTGCGGAATAAGAAGGAGAAGGGCCATGCCGATCTCGCTTGCGCCTACAATTTTGATCCAGATGTTTTTATCCATTCCCAAAAGACCATGCATCCAGAGAGGCAGGTAACCAGTCCAGAGGAGTGGATGTACAAATTTATCGATGCCAAAGTAGCCGAAGACAAGTATAAAAGCGGCCAGCAGAAGCCAAACGGAATAGTTGCGATTCATAGGGCTACAGCATAGCATAGACACTCTTTGTTTTTTACGCACTCAATATATGAAGAAGCTAGCTATTCCCGCTTTCGTTGCGTTTTTATTGTTAACTGCTTGCACTGTGAGCTTGCCATATTCAGAAGGTGGCAACTCATCATCATCTTCCTCCGTGGACGCAATGATGGAGGCTTCGTCCATTACAATGTCCAGTTCCTCAGAGGCATCTTCTCATGCAGCAATGCAGACAAGTTCAGCACCTGCTGTGCACGCATCATCTGCATCAACGATACAAAAGTCTTCCGCTGCCGCGATGCAGCAAAGTTCATCGAAGCCCGTATCCGAGGCTCGTGTGATTGAAGTATCTGTCAAGAATTGGGAATTTGCACCATCGGTTATTACGGTAAAGAAAGGGGAAAAAGTGACCCTGAAGTTAGTAGGGAAGGAAGGTATACACGGCCTTGCCATTCCAGGATTGAATATCAATATTTCCGCCAAGGCGGGAGAGACTGTTACCGTAAACATTCCTACAGATACAGCGGGAGAATTCAGTTTCTTTTGTTCTATCCCCTGCGGCCCCGGGCATGAGAGCATGACAGGGAAAATTATTATTACTGCATAATTTCATGACTCCTACTCTCCTCGTTCAAATAGCGTTTGTGCTTCTGGTTGCAATTGCCGCGTATGCGTCGTGGAAGCGAAGCGTTTGGGTAGTGATTTCCACTCTCCTTTTCCTATTCGCCATCTTTGCGGCTACTGTCCCACTTTGGTTGAAAGCGGTGAATCCTGATCCCAATCATACGCATGCGGATTTTGCAGTATGGATTGATGGTGAGAAGTTAGATTTTTCGGGTGAGCAATTTATGTCAGGCAGCTCAAAGGATGCAGAAGAAACTATGGCCCAAGAAACAGGCTTACAAAAATACTTTCATTTGCACGATGGAAATGGACATGTCATTCACAGGCACAAGCCGGGCCTGAATATTGGGCAATTTCTTTCTACTATTGGGTTCGGAATAGCTTCTCTGCCGTTGGATGGGAAGGTGTGTTGGTACACTTCTCATCCTGGCAAGCCATTTACAGCATGTGAAAGCGCTGCATTGCGATTCTTTGTGAATGATCAAGAGATACCCGTTCACACCGAAGCAGACATAATTGGGTATGTATTTAGAGATGGAGATATGCTTCTCATAACGGATGCTGATGATGCAAAAGAAGTGTCTCGCGAGCGTATGAACATGACAAGCGATGCCTGCAGATATTCTAAAACATGTCCGTGGAAAGGTTCACCGCCCACAGAAAATTGCATAGCGGATCCGGAGGTGCCGTGTACGGAGTAATAAAAAAGGCCGCCCATGGGCGGCCTTTTTCTGCAATCGACGTGTTACTGAACGCCATTTTTTTTCAATAATTCTTTAATTTCTTTCATTGTTTTGGCATCCCCTGCGCGCAGATAGTGTAAGTTCCAGGCCTCACCTGGTACGAAAGGGGGAATATCAGAGGATACCTCACTCCTTGCATCTGCATTCTTAGGATTCGTGTCGTACACAGCGTAGTCAAAGCTATCTTGTGAATGTAGTCTATTCATAAAAGTGTAGATAAATAGATAATGAAAGAAATAAAGGCGGTAGTTTAGTCATGTTCCCCATAAGGTTCAACATGATGTGCGTGAAACATGGTATTTCGCGTTTTTGCATACCGGACGATGTCCTCCGGTGAGCGCGATAAAAGTTCTTTGCAGTTTCGCTGTATGTCGAGCAGTAGCCAAGCAATGTCTATAGGGCCTACATTGGCTTCATCCAGGATTTTTTGAAGATATTCATGCTCCGGTGGTTTGGTTGGGAGTGTAACCATAGAACGAAATAGAACGAGTGAAGTGCGCCTAGCATTGCGAATATAGAATCTTTCATCTGTAGATATACATGCCGAAGTGAAGAGAGTGCAGGTTTTTCTTATTTACTCGCAGAAAAAAAAGTATGCCCGAAGTGGGCAAAACCTCATTGATTATGGTTGTATAAGGCATTTCACATCACGTGCGCTATACATGTACCGTTAGCTTTTTTTTACATGAACACCTGCTCTCAGCATGCCCATGGAACAAGTGAGCACAAAATCTTTTTGGGGATTTTTTATGGGGCCAAGCCAGTTTGCGCCCTTACGGATGGGCGCAGAGATATTAAAGCTGGGAGCCAGCAAAGAGCCCGCGCATCCGTTCACATCATTTTTGGCAATGGCATACACCCATGTTTCTTTCCCTGCTTCAATGGTGAATGAATCGGGGCTGTAGCCCTGATCAGAAATATACACCGTTACAATCTGGCGGCCATCGGGGGCCATAGAAACATAGGGATCAAATTGCTCTTGAGCATCCGCTTGAGATGTATGGCTGAGTGTACGCTGTATGAATCCTTGTATATCCACACCCGTCAGTAGTAATCCACTCTGCATATTCAGAAAGCCCAGGAATATGACAATTGCTCCAGAAAGCGGGAAAAACATGCGAGCAAATGAGCCTTTCGCAAAAGATCCAATGAGGCTAATGCCAATAAGGGCAGGAAGTGTGCCAAGGGCAAATGCAAGCATAATGAGGCCACCGCTTAGAAAGCTGCCAGAAGCAAGCGCAATGAATTGTGTAGATTGTGTGAAACCGCAGGGTAAAAAGAAGGTGAGAGCGCCCAAGAGCACGGGGGCGAAAATACTTTTTGAGGACGAGAGTGATTTGATGCGCCGTTGGAAGCTTTGAGGAAGCGGAATACGGCAATATTTTTTGGGGATCAGTCTGAGTATGTTCAGCCCCAGTATAAGCATCACGATCGCAACTGCTATGGTGAGGTATCCCGTTGAGCGGGATGTAAGTGCTACCACCGAGCCAATGTGCCCTACTATCCCTCCCAGCAAAAAATAACCAAAAAGCCTTCCGCCATTAAATAGCAGAACGGGGCGGATTTTATCCCATTTGGAAGCCTCTGCATGAGTCCTTGCCCACGCAGCAGACACAGAAAGCAGTAAACCTCCCACCACTGCAAGGCAGGTGGAGGAGGCAGCTACCAGCCCGACAATAAAAATAGTTCCCAAGCCGCCAGCATTCATCATTGTTCCAGAGAGTGAGAGAACGTTGGCGTTTTTGAGGAGCACAAAAACTGCATACACGATTACCAGCGCGAGCACTGCTTCTAGCCATTTGCGTCCCGAGGACGCATCTAGTGGAGGTGATTCTTTCCGCAGCATACGCAGGGGTCATTCTACACGTCTGCAGGCTTTAGGTGACAGTGTTTCTCTTTGTTTATTGCTGTATTGTTTATGCATGAACTGGCCACCCACCACCATGGCAACTCAGCACCCGGATAATGCATCGCGTCCGTGGTGGGGGAGTAATCCGTTTATTTCTACGCAGGATGAAATTGAAGAATTGCTCACCCTCTTCCGAGATCTTCCCATAGACGAATACATGTGGGACTGGGAGGGGAAGTATGTGGATGAAGCAGTAGGAGAAAAACTGTTCTCCCGCGCGTCAGAATTTTTTACAAAGCATCCTCTGGGCGAGGATCTGCACCTTACGTACCGCATACCCGCCTTTGATGGAGAAAAAATGCATCGGATGGCTCGGGCATTCATGAATATTCTTGCTCTCGGAGATTTTGCCCGCGATATCGGGCTGAAGCATCCACCCGTGACAGAAATGTTCCTTCCGCTCACTGTTTCAGCCGATCAGCCAATCCAGGTTCGTACGGCATTTCAAAAAGTGGCTGGATACCATCGTTCCGTGTTTCACCATTCACCAGATGAAGAGAGGGAGATTCTTCAGCATTTTGAAGTAACTCCATTGGTGGAAGATGTAGATTCACTTCTCAGTATCGAAAAAATCGCAGGTCCCTTTTGGGAATCACAATTGCTGGAGCGAAAAGAAAGAATGAAAGAGCATGGGCAGCGCATTTTCCTCGCACGTTCGGATCCTGCAATGAACGCGGGCCTTGTACCATCCGTACTTGCAATCAAAGTGGCACTCAGCACCGTCCAAAAACTTTCAGAGTCGTTGGGATTCTCTGTATATCCTGTAATTTGCACCGGCAGCCTTCCATTCCGTGGAAGCGTGAATCCATCGTATACAGAAACGTTTTTGCCGCAATACGCAGGAGTGCGCACCTACTCCATCCAATCTGCCTTCCGGTACGATTATGAGCGCGAAGAAGTAGAACGAGCTCTGAAAGTGATGAAGGAACAAGCCCCCACATTGAAAGCCGTGCCGGTGTCTGATGCTGATACAAAAAATATTCGCATCCTTAGCGATGCTTTCAGCCGCATTTGGAGACCAACCATTGAATCCATCGCTCCGCTCATCAATGCCGTCGCAAAGTTTGTGCCACCCCGCCGTGAGCGCCTGCAGCACATCGGCCTCTTTGGCTATAGCAGGGGAATAGGGGCAGTAAAACTTCCACGCGCCATCGGATTCACGGCGGCACTCTATTCCATCGGCGTTCCTCCAGAGCTGATTGCTACAGGAAGAGGATTAAGAGAAGCGCAAAAAAGCGGCCTTTTACAGCTCATTGAAAATTTTTATCCGGCGCTGAGGGCAGATGTGCACCATGCAGGAAAATATTTGAACCGAGAGAATTTGGAGTTACTGCGCAAAAAAGATCCTGTGTTTGATGGCATCAAAGAAGACATCGATGCGATTGAACAGATCCTCGGGATTCAATTAGGCCCCGAAAAGCCGCATCATATGATTCATCGGAATCTCACATCGTCGATATATTATCGAATGGAAAGCGGCGAAGAACAGGAAGAATTGCGGAGGGATATTGTGGAGGCGGGGGTGATGAGGAAAAGCCTGGGATGAAAGGAAATGGACTGTGATTTCTATATCAGAACGGGATTCGTATTCGCCTGAACGCCCCCATCCCCGGCCCTTCCCCCGTCCTTCGACAAGCTCAGGACAAACAGGGAAGGGAGGTTCTGTAAAAAACAAAACACACACATTCCCTCCCCCGAGGGGGAGGGTGAGGGTGGGGGAATACGAGAAATACTTTCTCCTGTACAAGGCCAGTGTAAGAGCTTTTTGATGCATTAATTTCGATATTTTGCTATCATCCAAGCCATGGAACCACAGAATCAAACACAGGGCGACGATGGACAACGGGGGGATGATCGTATTGCTGACCTTGAGAAGCATGTGAAAGAACTAACCGAGCAACTAAGTCGCGTTACGGACCTTGCCGCCCGTTCTCAGGCTGATTTACAGAATGCGAAAGCGCGGATGCAGAAAGACAGCGATGATTTTCGCAAATTTGCATCGGAGGCTGTCATCAAAAAACTTCTTCCCACCATCGATAACTTTCAGCGTGCTGCAGCTCATCTTCCAAAAGATTTAGAGGGCCATGAATGGGTGAAGGGAATGATGGCCACAGAACAGGAGCTTTTACGTCAGCTACAGGAACTCGGCCTAAAAAAGATGGATGTGATAGGGCAGCAAGTAGATACTTCAAAGCATGAAGTGCTCACGGTAGGCGATGGCCCAGAAGGACAAGTGACGGAAGTGTTTGAAGATGGCTACGAGCTGCATGGCAAAGTGCTTCGCCCTGCAAAGGTGAAAGTAGGAGGAGGTGTGTAATACATTACAGCGTTGAGCCAGCGCTGAGCAGGATGACGAAGATCCCTAGGGTGTTGAGGGCAAAACAAAAGATTGCGAAGGGTTTTTCTCGGATAGTTGTAGCGCTGCCCAGAAGTGTAACTCCCAATTCATCAGGAAGTGGAGATGCAATCACTAGTCCGGCTACAGACCACAGGACATACATACGGATTTTCTCAGGCACGTTGTATCTATGAAAGTGGATATATATCCATCGTATGAAGCGTGTTCCTTTCAGGTGGTGCAATTCATCCGTAAGCGAGAAACGCGCGTATTCCAGAATCGTCATATCAGCGACGAGTGCCATGCATCCTGCAAGTGGAGCTGCGATGAGTGGATTCACCGTGGGCGCCATTTCTACTAAAATGATGATGGCGAAGGGAGTTGTGAAACCCGCGCTAAAAAGTAGCCCAGCGCACATGATAGAGAGGTACCCGTATCCACCAATGGCCGTTGGCATCCAATCGAATAGGCCCTGATGGTACAGAGTGTATGCAGCAAATGTTGTAGCTATGAATGTGAGCAGTTTTGGGTATGTGTGCATCTCCTTATATTATACAATATTTTGTGTAAAATGTGAACTACAAGATTTACTCTAAAGCCCGGATACAGGCTGCAAATTGGTCACCTTTTTCTTCGAAGTTTTTGAACATGTCGTAGCTGGGGGAGGCTGTTGAGAGGAGGACGATGGGGACTAGGGACTGGGGACTAGGGGCCAGGGTTTTATCTTTTGCGATTTGTACAATTTGCTCCATAGATTCTGCTGTTTTTATGCCTCCTTTGTATTTCGCGGCTTTTAAGGATTTGTGAATGCGGTCTGCAGTTTCACCAATCAGAATCACGGTCTGTATGTTCGACTTCGCAACTCGCTTTCCGAGCTCTTTAAAATCTACTCCTCTATCTTGTCCTCCTAAAATGATTGTCTGCACGCGGTCACCTAAGGCATCCAGAGCTGCGATGGCGGACTCTGGCGTGGTGGAAATGGCATCATCGATCCATTCTATATCGTGGTGAATTCCAAGCGATTGGTCAACATTGAGTAGAGCGTTAGGACCGCGTCAA
>CAZJPS010000006.1:0-33484 GCA_964548055.1 uncultured Candidatus Peribacteria bacterium | reverse complement strand
TATCAAATTTCTTGCGCACAGCTTTTTCGTGCGCGGTTGGCTTCATGAACTGTGTTACATACATCCGGTAGCCCTTTGCAGTTGGAATACGACCTGCCGAAATATGTGGCTGCCCCAAAAATCCCTGCTCTTCGAGCGCACTCATCTCTGCACGAATGGTTGCCGAAGACAGCGTAAAATCACCTGATTCCAGAAGCTTCTTACTTC
Organism: uncultured Candidatus Peribacteria bacterium; assembly: GCA_964548055.1. GTDB lineage: Bacteria > Patescibacteriota > Gracilibacteria > Peribacterales > Peribacteraceae > CAZJPS01. The sequence goes on along the minus strand of CAZJPS010000006.1, from coordinate 33,277 downwards.
CAACGGGAAGGGCTGTCAGAATGAACTGATCGATAATGGCTGCCAATAGTTTACTTTGCCGTTCGTCCATGCTCCTATTATAGCACTCTTTAGGCTCGAGTGCTGCCTTCTTTTCTTTTATTACTCCTCACACCGTAGCGCTGGAATAGCCACTCCTGGACTCCCTGGTTCTCCCACTTTCATACTAAGGCCATTATCTGTTTCTCGTACGAGCATGCGTCCATCCCTACTGAGGGCTGGATTACTTTGGCCATCGCCCCCCACAATTTTTGCACTGTTATCAGCAAAATCCGCAATCCATGCATCTGTTGTCATACGGTTATTGGAAATACCGCTTATGATTACTTTGCTCGTTCCACCAAAACCTTGCAGATACAAACTCGTTTCGGTGAACTGTCCGTTATTCGCATTCATCCGTTCGATGGCACCGGTACTCATGTTGCGGCGGAACACGCTGCGCTTGCGATCATTCCCAGGAGGATCAAAGGCTTCGTAGGTCATGTATTGTCCATCCAAACTCATGAATACACGATACCCACTAAATTCATCGGACTTTTGTGTGAGAGAGAGCGTGTTCATATCAAACACGTAGTATCTCAGTAGCTGCTTTTCACCAGGAAGATAATATCCGTCATGCGGACCTGGATCTGCAGCTATAAAGACGAGAGTTTTATTCTGTGTGGTACTGAGAGCGTACGGCCATACTTTTACCTTTGCAGTGGTGGATTCGGGTCTGAGAAGATAGTTCGTACACGATTTTGAAACATCGTACGCAGCAACAACGGTGGTTGACCCAACACCTCCATTTGCCTGTGGATCGTAGTATGCCAAACAACCAGGGGGCAAAAAGAACACGCTGCCATCATCGTTTACAGCGGCAGGATATGCACCCCATGCACTTGCCTGTCTTGTAATTCCAAGCTGGCGATCATACACAAGCAAACGCGCTGTCCCTGCATTACCACCACTTAAAGAACCTTGGAAAGCTATGTACCGACCATTGGGACTTACTTGTGGATACTCGCCATTGTAGGCAAGTCCATTCCCCTTTTCGCTGGTAATTTGGATGGCAGGAGCACCATTCACCGATATAAATATTTGATTCTTCTCACTAGGGCGAGGTCCGGTACCAGGATCTGGCATGGCAACAAAAGCGACCACACTTCCATCCGCATTAATAGCAGGAGTGGTGTATTTGCACATCACAGGCCCCGCCACACTGGAAGAAGAACTGCTCTTCGCGCTGCTACTAGAAGAATGTTCTGAGAGATCATCAGACGACTCATCTTGTGAGTTATTTTCATCATCCTGACTGATGCCCATCTCTTCTTCCAGCTCTTCAGATGTTGGTCCCTGTATCACTTCTTCTGATTCATTCTGATGTACTTCCTGAGAAGACTCTTCTGAATATTCTTCAAAAGGATCATCAGGATCTACATTTCCCGTTTGCTCCTCCGAAGAATTTTCCGAAGGAAGAACCGCCATGCTGTGTTCCACAATATCCGTGTACTCCGTCCTAAATGCGGGGCCTGCATGCATTGTTATTGCCATTGGATATTTTTCTAACAGTGCCTGAATCTGAAACGCAATTTCCCCTCTGGTCGCGCGCTGATCGGGATCCAAATATGTAGCCGGAAATGCACGATCTTGCACAAGAGCCGTTACATATGGCATAAACCACAACTGTTGAGAAACGATATGATCTGATACTGGAAGACGAAAACCAAGAACAAGAATTTTAGAAGCCTCAACAACGGATACTGGATTCCCTGGCCTAAACGTACCATCAGAATATCCACTTACTATGCCTGCCCGTTGTGCGGCACAAATGTACTGTGAGTACCATGCAGACGTTGGAACATCGGAAAAGGATTTTTGTGTACACTGGCGCACAGCATCTTCTTGTATTCGCGATCTCACAATAATGGTTGTGAGCTGGGCACGATCAATCGTATCTGTAGGCCCAAAATTCCCGTTTGGATAGCCTTTCATAACGCCTTTTTGATATACGAAAGAGATAGCGGATGAAAAGGGATACTGTGAACTGACATCGGGAAAGAGCGAAAGTGGTGTTTGGAATACTGCAGCCTGGCTTACATAAAATACTGAAATTGCAGTAAGCACCGAAAGGGAAATGGTGCAGATGCACCGCACGATACGCCTACAGGAAGATGTAATCCCCAGCTTGATATGTGTATGAAGTGGCATAAAGGTCAACATATTTCTTAGCGGCTTGCACGCTCAGAGCAACTTTGCCCCTGAGCACAATGAACACGCTTCACCGATGCCCTGTACGCAATGCCCGGCAAATTGGATGGCTGGCACGATCCCTTCAAAATGTAGTCTGCTCCATCACAAATATCGTAGCTTTTGTATATATTCTGTCCTTCGTTTAAATACAGAGCGCGCCATTGTCCATTTTTTTCGTGCGCTTCTATGCAATAATTCGTATACAGAAACCACACCTCACTTGGATCCACCACAGATGTTCCCGGGAATTCATTGCCAACGCACACGCCCTCAGAACACGTTGTTCCCGTAGGGCATGGAACGGGAGTATAAAGTGCTCCGTACGCAGCTTCTGCACCCGGTGCGCCACACATGCTTTTGCTAATGGTACTTGAGTTTGAGCAGCTATCTGGCCAACCAGTAGTTGTTTTTCCCTTCGAAAGCGGATCGCCATTTCTGTGACAGAAGCTCATCCCCCACCCTCCTATCTGATGACCCTCTGAATCTACATCAAATGTTCCCCTTCGGCTCTTAATGGTGCAATCAGATGTGCAGTAACCGTTATCTCTTCCATTCTCTGTTCCATCATCACAATCCTCCCACGCCGCCTTTATGCCATCTCCACATACTTCTCCTTTCTGAGATTCGGTTGCAAATCTGTAACCACGACCGCAATCATTCATGTTATCAGGGCTTCCATTCCCACATATCTGATTTGAATATTGTGATTGATTTGGCGGAGGCGTAGCAGGCACAGAACTGCTGCTCGATGAAATGTAGGTTGGTTGAGAGCTCATCTCAGAACTAGAAGAATAAGAAGAGCGAGCGAGTGATATTGCCCCCTTGGAGGACACTGCCGCAGAGAGACTAGAAGATGTACCTATTCGTGTGGGCGCAGGTAATTGTGTTCGCAATTCCGGTTGGCCTTGCAGTAGTGGCTGCTGCGCAGTTGAAGGAGAATTCTGAATGGTAGGGTGTTGAATTGCCTGAAATGTAAGGCGCTCCTGTGCTTCTTTTTGTGCCCGAAGAGCATTTTCACGAAGTAATTCCTGAAGTTGCTTCGCGTGTTGTGAGGACGAAAACTGCATTCTTGTTGTAGGAGGAACCTGCACCGGCTGAACGGTTGTGTTTGGAACCTCAGTAGCAGGAACTGTTGCCCTCTCCTCCTCAGGGACGGGAGCGGGAGGGAGTGTGGGTGCTGCCTTCTCTACAACGGGTAACCCTAACGATTGCTCCTGCGTGCTTCCCACATCCTGGTGAAAAGATGAGAACGGTTGTGTTGCGGTTTCTACCTGTGTTTCAATGCTGCTGGGTGCTTCGGATCCGCCTGAAAAAAGATTCTTAAGCCATGCAAAAAACCCGCCAGAAGGCTGAGGTGCTGCTGCCTCTATGGGATCTGCCACCGGAGCTACAGGACCCTCATGCATTGGCTCAGAGGGAGCCTGCTGAAACAAATGAGAAATCGACATAAGCCAATCACCTAAATCTGCCCGTGCATAGGTAGAAGTACTTGAAACCGCGCCCGAAAGCATAACGGCAACGGTAAGTACGCTCACAGCTACAACTGTCTTTCGTGTATGGGAGGAGTGCGACATAGGATGTGGGTTATTTTTTTATATTATACACCAAAAAAAGCATATTGTACATACTCGCTTTTACCTGCGCCTCTACTTTTGGCCTGCAGCCAAGCGCTTTCTAAAGCGGTCAATACGGCCTCCTTTTACCTCCTTCGTCTGCTTACCCGTATAGATAGGATGGCACATACGGCATACTTCCACCTGCTGCTCCCGAACAGTACTTGGGATCAGGAATACAAAACCGCACGACACACATGTCGTTTTTGCGTCTTTAAACAGTTCTGGGTGGATTCCGGGCTTCATAGCTGGAGGAGTGTACAGGGTATCGAAAGTATTGCAAGACCTTGGTTGGGGCTAGGGACTGGGGATTAGGGACTAGGAAAAAACACCTAAAATCCAATCCCCTAGTCCCTAATCCCTAGCCCTATTATTCCGTAATCTCCTTCTCCAGTTTTTTGCTTCTGCGTTTCACTGCACGTGCGGTCTTTTCCTCAATTTCTTCCAGCTGTTCTACCTCTTCTTCCAGTGCTTCCACCTCCCCTTCACGCTCCTCTAGCGCTGCCTGAAGAACCGCTTCTTCACTCTCTTTGTCGCGCAGCACCACACTCATAGTGGCCACTTTATCGCCTCCGTTTAAGCGCATGACAATCACTCCTTGTGTTGCACGCCCTCGAGACGGGATATCGCTCAATTCCATGCGGATCATTTGCCCTTGGCGAGAGATGCAGAGCAAATCACCTTCCTCACCTTCATTGAGCACGTGTGCCCCAATAATATCTCCTGTTTTTGCAGTGAGCTGTGCTGCCTTCACTCCGCTGCCTCCTCTTCCCTGCAAACGATACTGATCCACAGGCGTCATCTTCCCAAGCCCATTCTCCATCACAACAAGCAACTTAGAGGTAGGATTCGTAATGACTGCCGCTTCCACCAGTTCATCACCATCACCCAAATGAATGCCGCGTACGCCCGCTGCTGCCCGCCCCATAGATCTCACATCTTCTTCTTTGAAGCGAATTGCCTTCCCTTTGCGGCTGAGCAAGAACACTTCATCTTTCCCGCTCGTGGCAACAACCCATTTCAAATCGTCCCCAGGCGGTAATTTTTGTGCAATGAGTCCTGAGCGGCGGATATTATCGAACTCAGCAACGCTCGTCCGCTTCACAGTACCCTTATTTGTTGCCATGAAGAGCTCTTTTTTATCACTTAAATCAGACTTAAGCATTGCCGTAATACGCTCGCCTGGTTGCAACTGCAGCAAATTCACAATCGCCTGACCTTTTGCCACCCTACCTGCCTGTGGCAATTCGTAGGTTGGGAATTTGAACACACGGCCAGTGTTGGTGAAGTACAACACGTCATCGTGGTTCATCACGTGGATAAGCGACAACACCTCGTCATCATCTTTGGTGGTCATGCCCTTTACGCCCTTTCCTCCTCTGTGTTGAGCACGGAATTGGATAGGACTGAGGCGCTTTACGTATCCACCGCGTGTGAGCGTGACGATCATCGGCGCATTTGGGATCGTGTCTTTGGCACCAAACTGACCCACTTCAAACGGAACGATGGTCGTGCGGCGGGCATCACCGTAGCTCTTTTTAATTTCTAGAAGCTCGTCTTTCAATATTTTATCAATCCTCTTTGGATCCTTCAAAATGGCCTCACACTCAGCAATAAACGCCAGTTTCTCTTTCAATTCATCCTCAATTTTTTTGCGCTCCAATCCTGCCAATGTCTGCAAACGCATCTGCAGAATGGCGTCTGCTTGCAGCTCACTCAATTTGAACTTCTTCACCAAATTCACTTTTGCAATTTCTTTGGTTTCACTTTCACGGATGGTCTCGATCACGTCATCAATGTTATCGAGTGCGATTTTCAGACCCTCCAAAATATGAGCTCTCTCCTTTGCACGATCGCGATCGAAGGTAACGCGTCTGCGGATCACCACTCTGCGGTGATCGATAAAGATCTGCAAAAGTTCCTGCAAATTCATCAGGCGAGGCTGAATACCATCGCTGAGAGCGATCATGTTGTATCCAAAGCTCGTTTGCAGATCAGTGTGCTTAAAGAGCTGGTTCAAAATCTTTTGTGGATACGAATCCTTCTTCAGCTCAATGATGATGCGAATGCCATCGCGATCCGATTCATCACGAATATCAGATATCCCCTGAATGATCTTATCCGTTACGAGTGTAGCCATTTTTTCGATCATTGCCGATTTATTCACCTGATATGGAATTTCCGAGATACGGATGTAATACCGTCCCCCAGAACTCTCTTCTATTTCTGCTTTTCCGCGGATAATTACAGATCCGCGCCCGGTGAGATACGCCTGCTTAATTGCTTCTTTGTTATACACAATTCCTCCTGTGGGGAAATCTGGCCCCTGTACGTACTTGAGCAAATCCTCCACTGTGGATTCTGGGATTTCTAGTAAATGGAGAACTGCATCCAATAATTCCCCTAAATTATGAGGGGGAATATTGGTAGCCATACCCACAGCAATACCTACTGTTCCATTTAAAAGAAGATTTGGCGTCTTGCTTGGGAGCACCATCGGCTCCTTGCGTGAAGAATCGTAGTTGGGAGCAAAGTCGACCGTTTCCTTTTCGATATCCTGCAAAATTTCATCTGTAATCTTCTCCATGCGCACTTCTGTGTAACGCATGGCAGCTGCACCATCCCCATCGATAGAACCAAAGTTTCCTTGGCCATCCACCAACGGATACCGCATGGAAAACTCCTGTGCCATACGCACCATTGCTTCGTACACAGAACTATCGCCATGCGGGTGATATTTACCAAGCACGTCTCCTACCACGAGTGCAGACTTACGATATTTGGCAGTAGAGCGCAGACCCAAATTCTGCATCGCAAACAAAATGCGGCGGTGCACAGGCTTGAGCCCATCACGAGCATCAGGAAGCGCGCGTGACACGATCACGCTCATTGCGTAGTTGAGGTAGCTCTCTTCCATCTCCGTCACAATCGCCCTCGGTTCTATTTTGCCAAGCGTACTGAGGGTCTCCCCATTGCCCGATAAAGGTGGCTGCTGATCGGCCGGTGGAGGTGTGTTCTTCTCAGACATTGGAAAAAGGACGGAGTGCGGCAAGAATGATAGCGGAGTTCAGAGAAGATGGAAGGGTTCCTGTCATAATTTTTGTATCAAACAAAGCTGTTTTTGGCATGCAGAACAGCAGAGAGCATCTTTATAAGTCCTGGCTGTACTCACGTGACAAAAACAGCCAAAATCAAGCATATGCTCTCCATTGTCTCCACCCCCATCGGCAACCTCGGCGACATCACTCTGAGAGCCATCGAGACGCTAAAAGCCTGCACTGCGGTGATTTGTGAAGATACCCGGGTAACAGGAAATCTTTTGAAACAATTGCAGATAGAAAAGAAGGAATTGATCAGTTTTCACGGCTATAGCGACCAAGGAAAAGCCAACTTTTTAGTAGATCGATTAAAAAGAGGTGATCATTTAGTGCTGGTCAGCGACGCGGGAACTCCGGGTATTAGTGACCCCGGCTACGCTGTTGTATCTAAAGCAGTAGAAGCCGGTATCAAAATCGAAGTGATTCCGGGCGCCTCTGCATTTCTTGCCGCCCTCAGTGGTAGCGGCTTGCCTATTCATCAATTTGTCTACCTCGGATTCCTTCCTTTAAAGAAAGGACGCAAAACACTTTTGGAATCTTTGAAGGAGGAAGAACGAACGGTAGTATTTTATGAATCTGTTCATCGTATTGAAAAAACATTATGCGAGCTTGCTGATGCACTCGCATCTCAGCCAGAAAGACCCGTGGTGATTGCACGTGAACTCACAAAAATGCACGAAGAATACATTCATACTACCGTAGGACAATTAAAGGAGATTGCGAAGAGTGTGATGCAGAAGGGAGAGTTTGTGATTGTGGTGGGAGGACTATAGATCTAGAGAAGGATTGAAGGGAATCAAGGGATTGAAGGGATAATGATAAAAAGGGGTTTTTCAGCATCGCTTCCATCTCCCTTCAATCCCTTCACTCTCTTTTACCCCTTCAATCTCTCTATTAAGGTAGAACAGACAACGGATCAATATGCTTCCCATTTTTTATCACTTCAAAGTGCAAATGAGGCCCCGTGGTCATTGGTCCTGCACCATGCGTACCTGGCGTTGCTCCACTGAGGCCAATCACCTGGCCCTTCTTTACCTGATCTCCCGTTGCAACGAGGAAGGAAGAAAGGTGCCCGTACAGGGTTGCATACCCATCACGATGAACAATGAGAATGTACGAATATCCCTTTTCTCCCCCATCACGAGCAATATACACAATGCCAGGAGCAGCACTCTTCACCTGTGTTCCCTGTGGCACCGCAATGTCCTGTGCTTTGTGGGGGACACCAAAGAATTTTTGGTACGGTCCATCTCCAAAGCCTGCCGTTAGCCTGCCCTGCACAGGCCACACAAAACTTCCATCATCGTTCAGATCTTCATCTCTACGAAAACGATCGGGGCGATCGCTACGCAGTCCCATCTGAATAAGTTCGCGCTCAGCGCGTGTGCGCAACCGCTCTTCAATGCGGGCACGATCCTCCATCATGCGTGCAATTTCGGCTTCCACTAATTGTGTTTCTAACAGCACTTCTGCTCGCTGCTCTTCCGTCGCTTCCAAGCTAGCCATAGCGGCATCGTATTTTTTTGAGAGCGATCGGTATTCCGTCAGCATTTTTTCACGCTCTGCTCGTACATTTTCAATATCTTTTGCAAACGAGCCTGTTGCATCTTCCAGTGCATCTTGCGTAAGGAAAGAGGCATCTCTTGCCTGTAATGCCGATACCATCAGTGCAGATCGAGCACGAATGATGGCATCTTCTCGCAGATCTCCTTCCACTGCCTCACCTAGAGACTGATTCAAGAGCCTTCGCATGATAGTGCGAGTAGCTGTACTTGTATCTGTGGTAAAAGATCGTACGTAACTTTCGCGTACAAATTTCCCTAATCGATCTTTTTCTTCGCTGTACACTTGGAATGAATGCTCCTGGAATACTAAAAGATCAGAAGCTTCCCCGTTCATTTTTTTGAGAGTTTTCAACATCTCAGAAAGCTGTAATCGAATTGCTCGCTTCTGTTTTTCCAGAAGGCGCAACTTTTTCTCCGATTCCGTAAGAATTCGTTTTTGTACTCTCTCATTCTGATTCAAACTTGCGCTTTCTCTATACGCTCCCTGCGCATTTTCCTGAGCGTTCTGAATTTGCTCATCCGTGTCCGGCGTAAGCAACGAAGCCGTGAGCCCGAGCGGTACCAAAAACACTGTCAGGACCGAAAGAATCAGTAATCGATTAATCGTGTGCATTTCTCCTTATTATAGCGGAAAACGAGGCTTGGAGGAACGGCATATGGATCGAAAAGAAAGGCACAAAGGGGACAAAAGTTATAAAGGCGATACAGGTTTTTAAAAAAGACCTTTGTCCCTTTTGTCCCCTTTTAAACCTTTATCCCTTTTCCCCAAAACGCCCCTTCCTTCCGCCAGTCCGTCATGCTGCTATACTCGCCCCCTATGATCGCTCACCTTCGAGGGATAGTGCACAAAATGGACCCAGGGGAGATTACGGTAGACGTAGAAGGCGTTGGTTATCGCGTCACTGTGCCGCTGGATGTGTGGGATTCCATGCAAGAAGCGGAACAGCGGATGGTATGGGTTTCTAGCTACGTACGCGAAGATCGCTTTGATCTATTTGGATTTTCCGATAGAGCAGGACGTACATTTTTTGAAGAATTTTTAAAACTTCCTGGCATCGGGCCCAAGATGGCAATGGAAATTTGCACTGTCCCACGAAGCTTACTCCGTACGGCAGTTGCAGATGAAGATGCCTCTCTTCTTACAAACATAAAAGGTGTAGGGAAAAAAACGGCAGAAAAACTTCTCTTGGAATTAAAATCTCTCTCTGAGAAAAAACCTGAAATGTTTGAAAGTAGCGAATCGGTAAGTATTCAAAGCCAATTTGATAAAGACGCGATTGAAGCCTTGGCCGCCCTTGGGTACGATCAAAGAACAATTATCTCTGCTCTCAAAAATCTCCCCGTAGAGCTCACAACTACAGAAGAGCGAGTAGCGGCTGCGCTTCGCTCCCTGTAATCTCTTGCTCCTCAGAATCGTCTGATTCTTCTGATTCCTCTGATTCCTCCATGTTATCCCTCGATATCACCGGTACATTCGCAAAAAGCATTACGCCGAATTTTGGAATTCCAGATCAGGAATTTATTGGGATGCGGACACTGATGAAAAAAAACATTGAAGATTGGCTGAAAGAACGCGAACAAGGTGAACACGGATGGTCTATGAATCCGTACGACCGCCAGATGGTACAAAAAGTGAAAGAGGTGACGATGCTCTTAAAAGATAGGGGGATACGTACTGTGCTGTGGGTAGGAATTGGAGGTTCAGGGCTTGGACCACGGGTGTTACAAGAAGTATTCGAAACTCCTGAAGGAGCAGAATTTATAGTTGTAGACACCATAGACCCAAGTATTTTGCAGATGTATCTCACTCTCCTTGATTGGCGCAGCACGCTCGTGGTGGTTGTCAGCAAATCGGGAGATACGCTGGAGACCATGAGTGCTTTTCATCTGTTTTACGAGCACATCCGCCGGCAGCGCAAAGCCAAAGTTGAAGAGCGAGTGGTAGCAATTACAGATCCAGAAAAAGGGCACCTTCGCAGCTTCTGCATGGAACGTGGTATCCCCATGCTTCCCCTTCCTCCCAATGTAGGAGGACGTTACTCCATTTTCACACCTGTGGGTCTTTTTGCGCTCGCACTTCTGGGAGGTGACATCAACGCCTTCATGCGCGGTGCCAAAGAGATGGACACCCTCTGCCAAAAGCCACGTCTGGAGGAAAACCCGGCAGCGCTTCTTGCCTCTGTGCAGTATCTGCTGGACGTCAAAAAGAGTAACTCCGTACGCGTGATCATGCCGTATTCCACCAGGCTCATGTCTATTGCCCGCTGGAACCAGCAGCTGATTGCTGAAAGCCTTGGAAAAACAGAAACAGATAATCCCATTCCTCTCGCCGCCATCGGCACGCAAGATCAGCACTCTCTTTTGCAGCAGTGGATGGCAGGACCCCGTAAGAGCTGGCATATTTTTATCCGCGAATTAGAAACGCCAAAAGTTGTAGTTCCCCTCTCAGTGGAACAAGCATTCCCCCATCTTGCAGGAAAAAGTTTTGGCGAGCTGGTAGACGCATGTTACCAAGGCACCAGCCAGGCTCTCACAAGCGTGAAGCGTCCTCACATCACTATCAGCCTGGATAGGTTAGATGAGGTACATATGGGGCAATTGTTCTACCTCTTCCTCACTGAAGTCATTTTACTCGGAAAGCTCTATCGCATTGATCCATACGGACAACCCGGAGTTGAAATAGCAAAAAAAATTACGAAGGAGATTTTGAGCAAGCAGAAGCCGATGCGCTAATAGCTGGTTTTAGTTTGTAGTTGCTAGTTTGTAGACGCGTCATAAGCCTAAGCGTGTCATTCTGAGCTTGTCGAAGAACGACACGCGCGCCGAGGGAAGTACTTCCAGAGCGTCATGGTTCGACAAGCTCACTATGACAACTAGTGCCCTTACTAAAAATCAAAAACTAAGAACTAAAAACTTCCCAACAGAAGAAAAATATCTATACTGCTTATCTACTCTCTTCACTCCCAACATATGTCTAAAGCAATCAACGACGCAGATTTTGAGAGCGAAGTCGTAAAGGCTTCCCTCCCTGTGGTGATAGATTTTTGGGCTCCCTGGTGCGGCCCTTGCAAAGCGATGGGCCCAATTATTGATGAGCTTTCAAAAGAAATGGAAGGCAAAGTATCGTTTGTAAAAATGAACGTGGACGAGAACATCGATACCCCCGGAAAATTCAACGTGATGAGCATTCCTACCTTCGTCGTCTTCAAAAATGGCGAAGCAGTACGCACATTCGTAGGAGCAAAATCCAAGGAAGATTTTAAGAAAGAAGTGGAAGCTGCCATCGCTTAATTGGTCTTTGCCTGTCCGCCGTAGCTCCGGCAGGAGCGAAGGTGGAGGATTTGGCTTTTGGGATGTGCTCAAAAGCTCTAAGATGAGTGCATTCTCTTATGCACATCTTTCTCAGCCTCCTCGGCATCATCGCATCCTTCTTCATACTGAAATACCGCAAAGATGTGGGTGATATGGTAGGCGAAGCAGATTGGATGCGAAAAATCGGAGGCGTGTATAACGTGATCATTATTTGCTCCATTATTCTCTTTTTTTGGAGCTTGGCAGAGCTGACAGGTACCACACAGGTACTATTCTCTCCTCTCACGCGCCTCATTCCAGGTATGCATCAGTCCGTTCCATCGTCACTGTAAAATTGCATATTATTTTCGCTATCAGATGCCACGCGTGTTCAAAGCATATGACAAATATTATGAGAAAATAAAGCCTGGCGTACTGTAGTGTTCACATGCAAGAGAACCTCTCTGCCGCACCTCTCGTAGAGAAGCCCCGTGAAACACATAGAACATCAGTGCATTTGCAATTGTGTGTGGCTTTTGTAGCTGCATCGGCATTAGCAATCACCGATACCGGCACTACTCAAGCTCAAGATACTCGCTTAAAAACAACCTCGGCCTCGAAAGAAAAGCAGAAGTTGCCACCCTTTACGTACGATGAGGTGCAAACGATGGTTCCGGCGCTCGCGCAGAACAAATACGGGGCACGCGAAGCAGCCAACAAAACTCTTGATGAAAGAATTGATAGTACCAATTTTATGTATCTTGTTCCTCATTTGTTCACTGAGGACCAAGAAGTAAAGCATAGAATCACGAAGCTTGTAACCAAGCATTTAAAAGGAACTCTCCTTGAAAAATACAAAGACACATACGATGATGATTGGATTGATGGCCCTAGGTTTTTAGAACAGCCAAAAAATGTAAGCCTTCCAAAAATATTCCCAGGGGCAGAAAACATGACACTAGAAGATATTATTGCGTACTGCAAAAATCGTGCACACATGGAACGTGGTGCAAAATCTACGGGCAGCCCCGACTGGGAAGATTACCGAATCGGGCTGCAGATATTAGCAGAAATGCTGTACGAGTATTACGCACTCGAAAATTTTTGGACAGAGAAATCTGCGCAAGAATTCACACTGGTCCCCAACGAAAAAAAGGCAGAATGGCTAGATCAACATCTGGAGAGTGTTGTAAAAAAGGCTTCTGAGCTTGTTGTGCCTCATATGGAGGCATATAAAATTGGAAGCGAAAAATATCGGCAAGACAATAATATTCCACTTAAAAGGCCTCCTGGCACAAAAATTCACTTTGAAGGGCCTCAGGAAAATGAGGGTGTACTGCCCCCATTTCATAATTCAATTGCCTCTTTAAGCGCTATCCATAGCCAAGAGTATCGGTTTGCCATGCGTAGGCGCACAGGGGCATAAAGACCAATTGCCCAATGCCTCCCCTTGCTTTAGGCTAACCCAGTCCTTTGGGGGTAGCCCCATAGGCATCTCAGAGAGATCTGGGGCTGTAGCTCAATGGTAGAGCACCTGCTTTGCAAGCAGGGGGTTAGGGGTTCGAGTCCCCTCAGCTCCACCAACCTCCGCAGGAGGTTGTCCACCGTAGACTCGCCAGAGCGAGCGGAGGTGGACTGTTCAACAGAGACCTCCTGACTACGGTTGGCAGGCCAATTTGTAGTGAGATAGGATGACCCCAGTCATTAAATTTTTCTTGAATCGCTACACTCTCAGCTAAGAATCCTAGAAGTGGCTATGTGTCGCGGTTTTTTTGGAGTTCGAGAAGGCTCTTCACGAATCTTTAATGGCAAGGTCTTTTTCTGTAGGCAGTCTGGTACTTTCCATTTTAATTTTGCAGATCGGACATAGGACATCTCAATCATCATTTTTGATCATCGTGAGTAGCTGGTGATTTCTATCCCAACAGGTAATGCAAAAAGGACCATCAATGACATCACCATTGATTGTCCATAGTCTGGACCACAATTTTTTGACCGTGGCCTTGATCTCAAAGGCCTTTTTCAATTTCTCATTCTCACTTTTCAACTTTACTACCTCTGCCTCGAGTTGTTCCTTTGATTCCCGATGTTTTTCCTGTGCTTCAAGATAGGAATTCTGCAAATCAATAATGCTTTGCTGCAAAGGGATATCACTGATTTTTTTCGCCAAGCCTGCGACGTTCTTTAGAGCTGAAAGTACATCCATGATCCCAGTGTATTACTCAGTATTTATTTCCGAGTGCTAATGCATGCTTTTACTGCATCGCGAACAGCAGTGACAACAGGATGATTTCGCACGATTTCATCCGTGTATTCTTCACCCAAAGCACCTGTTTTCTTTTCAATGGTCATCATTCCAATTTTTCCCTGAATGCATAATTTGCCTCCTCTTTCAAAAACTCCTGATTCATGAGCGGGATTCCCTCCAGCTATATTAGGTGGGACCATCTCTATACCCTGATCAGGAAATAGTTCTGATTTCGCAAACGGGAAATCACTTCCATCAGCAGTGATAGAACCATGAAGTAATAGCCAAATATATTGCCCTTCAGACACGACAACTACTCGGACAATATTTCGAACATGATGAATTAAATCGTTGAAGTCTATGCTGCGCGGATAGACTTGCACTTTTTCAATGCCCTCTAAAACAGAACAGACTTCCTTAACCGTTGAAGCCTGACGGGCGGACATGTAGTTATATTAAATACTATTGAATACTTGTCAAGTACATGAATTCCTAGTATCAAGAGTTCGAGATTGGTTCAGACAGCTCCACCAATTTTCTGTCCTTAACCTTTTCCATGACAAAAATATAAAATCGATCGCAATTTTATTATTGTACGTGCAATACATAATTCGTCTGCATTCTTCTGCTTACAGAGTTGCTCTGCAAAATTGGACTCACAAACACTCAACTACAAATTTTTCTCCTTATGGGTCCTTTTGAGTACGATTGCTTCCTCGTTTCATGCGCAGTGTACGAGAACCCTGTTTTTGTTTCTCTATCTCTTCCTACCTTCTCTGTATGGTCTCTTCTCGTTTTCTTGTACGGGTAGCAACTGCTGCTTCCGTCATCTCCCTCCTTGGCGCTCAAACAACGTTTGCTGCAAAGAACCAGAATGCAGTGCTCAATGGTGGCGCACAATCTAATGTAGTAGGTACAATGGTTGTTTCATCCAGCAATGTCGTTACTTCTAATCAGCTCGGTGCTGGCAACCAGTCCAACTTCACTGCACCAACATCTATCACGACAGCAAATTCTGCAGTGTTCTCTTTCGCAAACAATTCTCAGACTATTCACCAGCATTAATTGTTTCTATATACACTGCGCAGAAAGAGAGAGGAGCAATCCTCTCTTTTTTTATGTGCATATCTACGTAATCACCTTTTCCAGCATGCCCTCAGACACTGCTTGCTGTATCTCAAGCCCAATTCTCTCTCCCATACTCATGGGATGACCAAACAAATAACCAGAATACGGAGTAGCAGCCACTCCCGGTGACCCAGGAATGCGGAAGCTCACATCGAAGATCACAATATCCTCCTTCCCCTCTTCTGCTACCACGGCACCTTGCAGAGCGAATGGCCCAATAATGCCCTTTCCGGATGGATCTAATTCTTTCGGGAGTTTTTGGGTGGCCTTTACAAACTTTTCACCCATCTCGAAAGCTTTTTCCAGTATCGATTCCTTTACCGTCACGGCAATGTGGCCTGTTTCCACCATTTTGAGTGGCACTGCATTTAAGGCCATCTGCTGATCATTCCACGTCATGCGCAGAAAGCCATCCAGATTTGTTTGGCGCCGAGTATCGGTACCCAGTAATTCCAATTGCTCTGTGAGGGGCGAATAGAAGAAATTAAAATTCACAGGAGCTCCTACTACAAATTCTTCTATGGTCGCCTCTCTCCAATTCTTCGCAATCTTTCCTTCTTTTTCTCTCCTTGATCCTTCTAACTCCCACATCTCTGCACTATTCACCAAAAAGAATCCGCGTTCGTATCCGCGCTTTGCTTCACTCGCTTTCACAATGCACAAGCGATCGATATCTTCTGGTTTGGAAAAAATCTTTGGAGTGCGAATGCCAGCATCGGCCAGTACGTGATACTGATTATATGGCTGATCACGCTCTTCTAACTTGAGCAGTGTGCGGGAACCAAAAATTGGTACATTGAAATCGTTTTCCACTGCAGAAAATTCATCAAAATATACCCAAAAATATCTATTATGAACAAAAATTGTATTCATGTTTCTTAGCTTCTCTTGGATTTTTTTTTGCAGTATGTCCTGAAATTGATCCACCACAATTACTTCATCAATACACCCTCGCTCAATGGAATCCTGCGCTCTCACTTTATAATACTGCGAATATGTTTTATCTCTCCCCTTTTTACACACTGCCACAGTTTTATATTCAAACTGCTTGGCTCCATGGCATACATCGAGTGCGCTGTGGCCACCAAGCACACCTACCGTGATCTCCTTTAGATTGTAGCCTTTGAGTAAAGAGGAAGTATTCATTTTTGCGAGTGTATGGGGGAAACGATCAATTTCCAAGCTTCAACTATCAAGAAAATCGTAAAGTTCAATTTTTTGATTATAGTGAATGATTGAATATTTTTTGAAAATTGAGGGTTAAAGATTGAAATTTTCTCGCATTATCCAAGTACTTCATTCAACTTCCCTTCTGCAATCGCCTGCTTTATGTCTCGTGCAATCCTTCTGCCAGTAGACATTGGCACATCGTATTTCAGCGCCGTATACGGTGATCCTTCTATAAATGGATTCGTACCTGCCACAATGCGAGCCGAGATTTCAAATACATAAATCTGGAGCTTCCTTGTAATAATTGTTTCTAAGCAGAATGGACCAAAGAGACCCTTGCCTGCTCCCAACTTTTGGCTTTCTGCCACTACGCGATCTCCCATCTCAAATAATTCTGGAAGAAGAGATTCGCGCACCACAAGCGGCATGTTCCCAACAATCGTGTAGCTCGTGTGAATATTGGAAGCCAACTGATCTTCCGCACGAATGCGACCGATGGAATCTGCGTTCGATTCGTACCGCTTATCCATTCCCATAATCTCCAATTCTCCTGTAATGGGAGAATAAAAATAATGAATGTATGTTGGCACACCTACCACGTATTCTTGAATCACAAAATCATTATCATCCGGATATTTGCGATTCTTCACCTCATAAAATTGTTCAGGGGATTTCACAACAAAGTAGCCAAATCCCCCTCCAGCTCCGTGAAATTTTACAATTACCGCACGATCAATATCTTCTGGTTTTTCAAATACTCTCGGCAGCAGTAACTTGGAATTTTCCAGCCATACGCGCTCCTTACTGCGATCAGATTCCCATTCCAATATCTCTTTTGTTCCGTAGTACATCACATTCATTTTTTGTACGCGATCGTGGCCAAGATATGCCACAAATGACCCATGGGGAATAATAATTGCATTACGCTCCATGAGCTTTGCCTCCAGTTCTGCATTCCACTCAGACCAGTCATTCACCAAAATCATTTCATCCGCCACCCCGTACGAAACATACGGACGCTCTTTCCCCTTTTTACAAATCACCAAGTTCCTCATTCCTTCATCACGCGCCCCCTTCAAAATTTGCAACGCCGAATGGCTGCCCATCGTAGCGATTGTGTAGTCCCGTGGATTCACAGATGCCTGCGATGTAGATTTTTTTGGCATAAAGGGATTTTTGTGACTATAGCAAATGTTTGCCTTGATGGGAAGCGTTGAAAAAGGGGACAAAAGGGACAAAGGGCATAAAGGTTGTAAAAGTTTTTAAAAAAGGACATTTGTCCCCTTTTAAACCTTTGTCCCCTTAAAGACACAAAAAAGGAGCTCCGCAACCGAAGCCCCTTTTATTTCTCTCACTTAATACCTCACCCCGTTCTCCTCATTATTCTTACAAATAATAAAGCGAGGCGAACCTTCTGCGTACTTAGAGCACTTGTTATTAAAACGCACGGTTGGCTCTGAATCGCTATCACTCGCAGTTTGTTCTATTGCCGAGGAAAGAGTGACAGAAAGTGCGCAGTACTCTTCTTCAATTTTTTTAAGAGAAGTGGCAAGCCCCTCGCGCATCGCGGTGTTGCTCACATTCTTCGGGAGGTATGCATCCTGAGATGCACGTACTTTTGCGAGCATTTCCCGTGTGTAATCACAGAGTGTTTTTTGCTTCACTGCTTCAGGCACTTGCTCTTGCTGCACAGTGGAATCTTTTACAGTAGGACGCGTGTTTACTTCCGGAGTAGAAGGCTTCGCATCAATATACCGAGCCCTGTACTGTTCAGCGCCGGGTGCCGAACGGAATGCCACCTGATCTGCAACACTTCCCGTAAGATCATGGCTAAACGAAAGGCCACCAGCTCCAAGAATAATGCCGACAATTGCCCCGCAAATACTAACACTAACTTCGCGATTTCCCATAGGCGTGTGGAGGAGTGGATATGAGTTTTGCGTATATAATAGCATAATTTTGTTTTATTTACAAATACTAACAATCCTGGTGTATGGAAAGGTATACTGCAAAAAATGAATAGGATAATTCCCTTTCCATAGGGTTTTTTCTTGCCTATCCTTCTCATCACGGTGCCGTAGCCAAGCAGTAAGGCAGGGGTCTGCAAAACCCCCATACGCGGGTGCAATTCCCACCGGCACCTCCACGTACAATCGCTATGCGATCACGTGGTGCAGCCAAGACCATCTACTGAAATAAACTCGCATGCTCCACAACAGATATAAGCATGAATAATAATGCAAACAGAACAGTGACGTCAGCTACAATAGTGATGGCAACTAGTGCGCTGCGGAAAGAGATCTTTTCAGACTTTTTAAGTGTGTAGGCGGCGACAATATGTAAGGTCATTAACAGCAGAGGTACCCATAGTGGAGATGCAAACACTATTATTTCAAGATTTGTGATTCGAGGATTATCGAATACAAAAAGAGTGGGATAAACCATGATAATTGCTATCGCTAAAAAAAGCTTTCTCCCAAAAAGAATCCATTGATGAATCCATCTTTTATTAAGACTGAAGACAGGTTCATTCATAAAATTACTTACTGCTCGAAGCTGCCTCCATCTGATCCTTAAACGTGGCAGACTGGAGCATAGAAGTGACCTGTTTTTCGAGACTGCTGGAAACAGAAAGAGGCGTGAGACCTGTAAAGGTGTAGCCTTTGCCGCTGTGCACAGCACTCACTTGGTAAAACCTGCGCTCTGGCTCCTCGCTCAGGGGCTGAGCCGTAAAAATATGAAGGCTGACAGAATCGCCATCCACCTTTGCAGTGCGAGTGTCGATCAATTTGTACCCAGGAAGAGCCGAAACCGCACGTATACTGGCTTGGCTATAGGCCGCAGAATCAGTGGAAGCTGGGACGGCCTCTACAGTCACAGTGACCGTTGGAAACTGTCCGGCAATGGCATCTTGGGCCTGGAAGGCGATGATGACATCATCGGCAAGGCCACGCTGATTGAGAGTTTCACGATCCACCACATTCCAACCTTGTGGCAAACAGACGCCAATTTCTCCATCCCAATACTGCTGGGAGCAAGCACTTGTCGTGCTGCTGGTGCCGCTACAAGCTAGAAGAAAGAGAGGAGCCAATAAGAACAGTGCGAATCGTTTTTGCATGCGTGAATCATACAACTGCGCTCCGCGAAGGCAAAAACTTGACGGGTTACTGCAACAAAAGAAGTAGACAAATTTGGAAAGAAGTTTTCAAATACACAATGAGGATTGAGGGAAGTCCATTTTTTTGCTAGAATTACATGATTTATGCACAAACACATACTCCGTTTCCTCCTCGTAGCCTTACTCGCCTTTCCGCTCCCTGCGTATGGGGGTGGAACCATTGAGGCGGAGAACACGGTAGCTGGATTAGAAACCCAAGCCGTTCTTGGGGGATTTCGCTCGTCTTCCTCTGTAGAGCTGCATGTGGTGAACCCTACGGACGAAGATGTAATACTCCCTGTGCGCATGGATAGCGCCGGGAATGCAGCAGTGGTTATCCCCGGTGAACTGGTGCAAATGGCAGGAACATACGCACTATATGCAGAGGCTCAGGGAACAAAGCTGACATCGAATGTATCTTTTGAAGTATTGCCAGATAGAGTAGACAGTGAACTCTCCACACTCACCACAGACACAGATGAACTCTCTCCTAATGGAAGCGACGAAGCAGTGGTTACAGTTACCCTGCTCGACAAATTTGGAAACCCTCTCAAGGGTAGGCCCGTTGAACTCATTGGCAGCAGAGCAAGCGACAGCATTGCAGCCCTCTCTAAGGAAACCAACGCGCAGGGGCAGCAACGCTTTTCTGTGAGAGCAAAATCTGAAGGGCAAATTATTCTACGTGCTCTCGATTTACTGAGCTCCACCCAACTCAAGGGAAGCCTACACATATCTGCAGAAGCCGGAGTAGGCGGAGCAGTGTCCCCTTCTACACGTGTATACACAGCACAAGTAGCCGGTTCCTCCAATGCAGGTGCGGCCTCGTCTTTCCGTATTTCCGTTGAACCAGCAACACCAAAAACAAAAGAGACTGTTGATCTTGTTGTGACTGCGGTAGACGCTCAGGGAAATGTAGTAGTGGACTACACGGGCAATCCTGAAATTCTCACACCAGATGATCCCGATGCAGTGCTTCCTGGGCTAGAAAGCGGAGGCCAAGGTACTCTAACCTTTACTGCAAAAAATCAGGGTAGTAAACGCTTCCCTCTGAGTATTGAATTTTCTACTCCTGGTGACCAACTGATGATTGTGCGCGATGCATCACGAGGAATTGAAGGACGCACCACGGTCACTGTCACGGGCGGCATGTCTTCTACCCCATCTGGGCAGGGAATTGAAATCCTCTCTCCAAAGCAAGATGGCAAAGTAACGGGTGACCGCGTTATGGTGGAAGGCATTGCAAAAAAATTGATGAACTTAAAAATCAGTGGTGGCGTAAAAACGGTCAGTACCGAAACGGACGATAAGGGAATGTTTTCAGTATCCATTGATCTTGCGAAAGGTCTAAACGAATACACACTCACAGTGGAATCGGAAAAAGGAGAGCGGGCCACGCTGCATTTAGTGCGCGATAGCGAAGGCCCCACAATACAAAATGTGACGTTCTCCCCTCACGAACCCATGGAGGGTGAAAACACCCTGGTCACAGTCGTGAGCGAACAATCATTGAAAGAAGTAAGCATGCGGCTTGAAGACACTTCTTTGCGTCTCATGGAAGATAGAACACACCCAGGCACGTACACCGTGAACATTCTTGCTCCCAAATCGGGAACGTATCAACCAGATTTTGTCGCAGTGGATGCAGCAGGAAATGCAACAGAAACGCGCAGCACACTTACGGTAGCTATGCGGGCACTCGGCATTGTTCAGAATGTGAAAGCTGAAGGCAAAGCCACCAGCATTATGCTTACATGGGACCCTTTGGAAAATGAAAAGGTAGCATCGTACATTGTAGAAGTAACAGATAGTCACGGTGATGTCACAACACTGGAAACAGACGGCCCCAGAGCGGCAGCAACCGTGAAAGGCCTGAAACCTGGTGCCGAATACTCATTCACTGTGCAGGCAAAAGAAGGTAAGCACCTGAGTGAGCAGAAAAGCGAGATCGTAAAAGCTTCTACCCTTGGACTGAATCTTATTGTAACCCCCCTTCCAGAACGCAGTAGCTTGCAGCTTGATTGGTCCTACACCGATGCTTCGGTTCCGCTTCAAGGATTCCTTTTGGAATACGGCGACTCAAAGAACTCGTACACAGAAAAACGTGTTCTTCATGCCGAGGCTCGCACGTACATTCTTGGAGATCTACTCAGTGGCATTCCGTATGAACTGCGCATTACGCCTATTGATATCACAGGAAACTACCTCACAGATCTCACACAAACAGCAACGGCACCCGCGCTTGTTTCTTCGGGATTTGTACCAGGATCGGAAGACCCTGTTACGCTTCCACAAGGAGGCGATCATCCCCTTCAATATCACAGCGGTGCACCTACCACTTCACAAAGTGGCTTTACCACTTCCTTACTCTGGATAACCGGGACTGCAGCATTGGCATTTGCAATTATTCAAAGGCGCCGCAAGGCAAAAAAGCGTACACAGGATTTTCTTAGCATGATGCACAATCAATACTCTGGAAACCATTCTGTGTCATTCTCTGATCATTGTTAGATTGCTACGTTGCACGAAACAGGTGCAGCATCACTACGTGCAATGACGAACGATAGCGATTCAGCAATGTAACATATGCTCTCATTTCCCTCATGAATCCATCCAAGAAAAAAATTGCGGGAACACTGAAAACTCTTTCCATAGGAGGGGCGACGTACGATCTTTTTGTCCAAATTGGAAATGACATTATTGATGTGGATACAAAGAAAAAAATTCTCACTCTTCCTATTGGCGCAAAAATTCGCGTTCAAGATATTGTTGAAACCTGTGGAGGAGGTGCTTGCAACACCTCAGTAGGGCTAAGCAGGCTTGGCCTTGCTGCTTCTTTTTGTGGAATTGTCGGGAGTGATCAGTGGGGGCAGCGTATGCTGGATAATTTACAGAAGGAACATGTACACACGGAAAGCGCTACCATTCTCGAACATGAAACATCCAGTTTTTCTGTAATCCTGAATGTCACAAGTGGTGATCGCATTATTCTCTACTCCACAGGAACAAATGCGCATCTTCATGATGTGACATTCGATCGTGAGGCCGCTGCCAAGCACGATTGGATCTACTTCAATCACATCCACGAAAAAAGCTGCGTTATTCAAGATGACATTCTGCACATCTTACAAAAACATCATGCAGGCATGACCTGGAATCCAGGAGGGCGCCAACTAAAGGCAGGCATCGATGATCCAATGAACGCAGCGCTCCTGAAACACTGCGACCTCCTCCTTCTTAATAAGGAAGAGGCGTATGCATTTACTAAAAAAACGACTGTGAATGGTGCAATTCACAGCCTGCTCAAGGCTGGTGTAGGCATTGTCTGTGTTTCTGATGGAGCCAACGGATGTACTGCTTCGGATGGGCGTAACTACTATGTTTGCCCTGTGGTTTCAGGGGCACCTATTGTGGATACAACAGGAGCGGGAGACGCATTTGGAGTAGGTGCGACCTGGGCTCTTTTGGAGGGTTTTAACTTGCCAAATATGCTGAAGGCGGGTACGCTAAACGCTACGAGTGTTCTTGGCTCCACTGGAGCACAAGCAGGTCTTCTCACTAACATCGAGATACGGAAGAAACTGGAAGAGTGCCGTCTAGATGTGGCTGTGAGATCGCTCTAAACACTCGCGATCAATACCTACCCACCTTTCTATGTCCGACGATACGCTGGTTCAAGTTCAGGAGCTCATCGATAGCGCTATGTCTTCGCTTAAAACTGCGAATGCATTGCTCCGTGATGTTACAGGTGTGGCCGATACAGGCCGTGAGCGCAATATGCTTAGAGCAAGCAGCATGACAGGCAGTAGCCCCGCCAGTGGCCGTGTGATTGAAGGAATTTTTGACGGACAAAACATGGTAGATAGCAAAGGCCAAACGTATCCAGTGCCCGCAAATTACGCCAGTAAAAGTAAGCTTGTAGAAGGAGACGGAATGAAGTTAACCATTACCGATGAAGGAAAATTCATCTACAAACAGATCGCACCTATTCCCCGGCGCACAGCTCTTGGATTACTCATCCAAGAAGATGGACAATACAAAGTGCTTGCCGAAGGAAAGGCATACCGCCTCCTCCTTGCATCTGTCACTTTTTACAGAGCAGAGGTAGGTGACCAAGTCACTATTCTGCTTCCGGAGGAAGGTGATGCCAAATGGGGCGCTGTAGAAGCAGTCATCCCAAAACACCTTGCAGAGGCAAAAGCTAAAAATATGGTGGGTGCTAGCCAAGGCGATGATGGCGAACTCAGCCCAACTGTAGGAGAGTAGTGTGAGCGCCAAGCTATGCAATCATTTTGTATTTGAGTAATTTTTACAATCTTTAAGCGCTTCGCGCTAGCCGCTTATTACGTGTATCTTTTTAAACCTGACATCGACGAAACCAACCTGCTACTCTGAGTTAGATGAAATTTCCTCTCCGTATCGTAGTACCTATTTCAAGTGCGCTACTGGTTGCAGGCACTGTTGTAGGAGTGACGTGGTGGCAGCTAAGTTCAGCTTCCATTCGCCTCTCGGGTACACAAGGAAATGTTTCTGTAGACACAGGAAATATTCCTGCAAATCCATCGCCTGCTACCAACGACCGAGTGTTACTGCAATTGCGGCAGGGTGATGTGGCAGCCTTAGATGGAGAATGGGCGGTAGCTCAAAAAGCGTACGAGGATGCTGTTCGTATAGGAGGAGGAATGACGGCTCTTCGCAAGCTTGCGCAGGCGCAAATGCAACGCAGAGATCATAATGGAGCCCTGTCTACCATTACGAAGATGGAAGCCCAAGGCGCCAAAGAAGAGGACGTGACTCTATTACGATCTATTCTGCTTCTGCGCACAGGTGAACTTGTGCAAGCAAAAGCGCTGCTTGATAGCGCACCAGAATCACCTCATCGTCAGTATGGTCTGGCTTTGCTTTCCATCATCCAATCTGATCACGACGCTGCAAAAGAGCATTTACAAGCCGTACTGAATGGTTGGGATCCCACCCTTCGCACCTATGGACGCGCCCTGCAATCTGCTTATGACGAATACGCACAATTCCCAAAAAGTCCTTCGGTACATCTCACCACTCTGCTGGCCCGCGCCCTTGCAGAAACACAAGAGTGCGAGCTTGCCCTTCCCCTTTTAAATCAAGTAACAACAACCCAAAATGACTATCGTGATGCGTGGATGGTTCAAGGGTACTGTGAGTACGTAACAGAAAGACCGCAGGAAGCCCTTCCTTCTTTTGAACACGCCTATAATTTAGATCCAGAAAAACCGGAAATTCAGTACTTTTTAGGTCGCACGTATTTTGCATTGAAGGATTACGATAACAGTAAAAAGTTCCTGAGCTATGCTCTCCAGAATGGTTTTAAGCCAGAGGCAGATGTACGCCAACGCTTAGCTTCTGTAGGGCTTCAAACACATGACACATCACTAACCCTGGAGCAGTACATCGCTCTGGCAGATCTCCCCGATGCCGTGATTGGCAGCTACGCGCAACTCATTACCCTCCGCCTCTCACTCGAACAAAAAAAGGAGGCATATCAGGATGCACAAAAGGCCGTCCAAAAATGGCCGGATGAAGCACAGGCATATGATCTCCTCGGGTGGACGGCAATCGAAACGGGAAGAAAGCAGGAAGCCCACATTGCTCTGGAACATGCCCTGGAATTGGATCCAGATTTGCAGAGCGCGAAGGATAGGTTGGGAGATTTGTAGAATAATAGGAATTAGAATAATGGATTAATAAAAAATAATGTCAGAAACCAAAGCATGTCACCCTGAACCGTGTCGAAGGGTGATATGACATCGTTCCTCGGAACCGCGGGTAGGGAAACCCGCTCTGCGGTATGATATTTTCTTTTAAAAAAAGACCTTTATCCCCTTTACAACCTTTGTCCCTTTTATCCCCTTTCTGTTCTTCGGTTTCCTCGGATTCTTCAATAAAACAAAAAGACTCCGTTCGGAGCCTTTTTGTGTTTGTGTGTCTTCCTCCGCGGCTATCGACGGAGTTTCAATGAGGGACTTCCGTTGAGCCGATTATGTGTAGGAGGGGATGACGTGAAGGGAGGAGCCTTCATCTTCTGCCTTGCTGGGGTCTCTTGTTTCTCCTCGTAACCCGTACGAAGTCCCCGGACCGGTTTACCACGGAGTAGCGGTGAGGCTTCTCGGGAAACACTGGGGAGAAAAGGGGGCGCACGCTACTGGCGCATCCTCACGTCCGTAGCGCGACATTGCAGAGCAGAGAGGGGTGTAGCCACAGGAACAGGACGGTCCTATTCCCAGGAAATCAACAATGTAGAAGATTGGTGGCTAGGAGGAACGTTAGTAACTGTGACTACGCCTCTCAATGCGTTGTATGGAAGGCAAACCTACGGTTTTCCTTCCATAATCCATCCTTTCCCTATAAGGGATCACTTCAACCAAGCAGAGCTTGGCTTTGTGATGAGAATGGTTTTTGTGATGTGAATGATCGATGTCGTCTACCCCGGGGTTCCGACTGTGTGTGTTTGTCTGCTTTTGTGTGGTGATCTGCTGAAATCAGCAAATCTGACCATGGTATCTAGATAGGGAACAATGATCAACCAAAGGCAGTGGCATGCGGATAAAATTGTGTTCTGAATACATTTTGTGTTCAAATTTTGGGAGCGATCAGCGATTAGCGGCAAGGGGTAAGAATCTCAATTCTAGATACAATCTCAAAGCGTACCGCTAACCGCTTCCCGCTAGTCACTATTCAAAGAAAAATGAGGCAAACCACTGCCCACAAGAATCAGCTATCATCTCTCCATGCGACTCCTGACCCGATCCCTGATACTTGCCTCTATTAGTTTTTGTTCTCTTATACTAATAGTGGCGGCGATTCTCTTCCTCACTCCTCAAAAAGTATCTCACGTGCAACTCGTGCCGGAGGATTGCGTTGCGTACTTTCAAAATATGAAAACATCCGACGTAGTACGTTGGTATCCACTCTATCCAGAGCTTCGTACGCTTCCAGCCATACAGGCACCCTCGGATATTGCGATTGTGGAACTGCAGGGAAAGAGACAATGGATCCTCTTTTCGGATGAAGGACAGGAGGTAGTGAAGGGTATTCATTTTACAGCCTCAACCCCTGCTGCATCGGCACTGGTACGCACACATCCAAAATCTCTCTCTCGTTTACCAGCATTTAGAGATATACAACCACAAAATGCCAGTACCTCTCCCACTCTGTACTTCAATCTTCAAAAGAACGATCCTTGGGTATCCCCTTCCGTGCTTGATTCTTTTATGAAGAAGGGCGTCACGCACATTGCACTCACGCTGAAAGGAACAGGGGCTACACTTTCTTTATTTTCGGCAACTCCGGGCGTATGGAATACATTTGGAAGCGAGCGCACAGATGCAGTAGAGCACCTTCTCTCCCCAGCTCCACATTTTTCTCTAAGCCTCTCCTCCCCTACCACCACCATTGATGCATTCCTAAAAGCGCATCCTTCGCAGAATGCCATTGTTGAAGGACGGCTTGGAATACTTATAAAAAACGTTTTGGGTGAAGATGTAAGCCTACGATATGATCTTTTTCCACTGCTCCAAAAACCAGCGACACTGCACGCACGGATAGATCAAGGATCCTTCACCTTCCTGCTCATGGGGCAAGCACAAGGGAGCGCGGTACTCTCGGCTACACTGAAACGCATAGAAGAAAGCGCTGCTGCTACATTCGCCTCCGCTTCAGAAATCCGGAGAGAGTACGATCAAAAGCAAGTGGGGTCTTCTCTTCAATTCGATACTGAGCAGATTGAACGCACTGAAGAAACACATGCAGGGTGGACTGTGCGCAGTATCAAAGAAAAAAATGGTGATCATTTTTTTGCCATCGCAAGGAAGGGAAACCGTTTTTTGATCACTACACGTCCAGAATGGCTGAGCCAAATAGTTACAGGAGACGGTTCTAGCCGTCCTGTACTACCACTTTCGGTGCCTTTAAGGGCAAGTGGCATGATAGATAGCTCTATCCTCCCCCTTGAAACACTGCCACTCTCTCGGTTTTTCCCCCTGCCGCTCAGCGGTCGGTACCGATGGTCTTTTGGCACGACAGACACTGTTGCTAGCATTACTGTTGAGGAAGAGTAATCCATTGCGTTCCTGTTCTCTGTTTGCCAGTTTTCGCTAAACCCGGTACCCTCTCGATCCATGGCTACCGTCATGGCCTCTTTCTGAGGCATTTGCCCCCAATCGCATGCAATTCTCATTCATCCGCGCATCAAAAATTTTTCTCAGCCTCTCCGCAGTTCTTCTCGTTGCGAGCATTGCTCTCATTATTCATCCAGGCCCACGTCTGAGCATCGAATTTACGGGGGGTACATTGATGGAAGTCCGTCTCCCCGAAGGTAAAACAAAAGATGAGCTGCATGCATTCCTCAGTTCTTTTGAAAAAACAGCTGGAAGCCTTGGCAACTACAGCATTTCTTCCGTGAGTAACGAGGGCGGAAACTCCTTCTTGCTGAGGCTACGCGTACTCACTAATGAGGAACACGTTTCTCTTTTGGATAGCATTCAGAAAGAATTTAAGGATGTGAAAGAATTGCAGTACACCACCATTGGACCAAGCCTGAGCACAAGCCTTAAAAAAAATGCGCTCATTGCGCTTGGCATTGCCTCTGCAGCTATTATTTTGTATCTCGCTTTCGCATTCCGAAAAGTTCCTCATCGCTTGAGCCCTTGGAAATTCGGAATTCTTGCAGTTCTTGCCTTCATCCATGACGTGGTGATTACCACAGGTATTTTTATTGTGCTTGGATGGTTCACCTCCTTCGAATTTGACCCATTGTTCGTAACTGCACTCCTTACTATCCTTGCATATTCTGCAAACGATACCGTGGTTATTTATGATCGTATTCGCTCTAACTTCCTCTCAGAACGAAAAAATGAGGATCTTGGTGTCTCTGTAGATTTGGCGCTCCGTCAGTGTGTTACACGTACGCTCAATACTGCAATGGCTTCCTTCATCATGCTTATTTGCATCTTTGTGCTAGGAGCAGAAAGCATCCGCTGGTTCATTCTGGCTCTCATGGTAGGAACCTTTATTGGTGCATACTCGTCTTACTTTATCGCTGCTCCATTACTGGTGTATTGGAACAAAAAGAAATCTTAACCCTCACCATTACCATGCCTCAAATCTCCGCTCCTAAGCGTCTTGGCCAATCGAGAGTACAGTGCACAGTGATTGCTTCTGAAGAAGAAGTAAAAAAAGCAGAAGCTGCTGCCCTCGGCCGCATTGCCGGTGAGGTGCGTGTGCCTGGGTTCCGCCCAGGAAAAGCACCGGCTGATATGGTAAAGAGCCAAGTGCGAGAAGAAGCTCTTTTAGAGGAAACAATTCGTAGCATGCTTCCCCAGGTCATTGATAGCATTTTAAAAGAGCACGCATTACAACCAATTTTACCTCCACGAATAGCCCTAGAAGCAAAAAATCCGCTCACGCTTGTCGTTACTTTTATTGAGAAACCAGAGGTAACAGTAAAAAAAATTGATACGTCATCTTTTAAAAAAACGGAGCCCAAGTTTGACGAAAAGGATGTAGAACGCATGGTGAAATATTTACTGGACCAGTACCGAACAACAGAAGTTGTGGATCGCGCTGCAGAAGAAGGCGATCAGGTAACAATGAGTTTTGTGGGAACCGATAGCGACGGAAAAGAAATTGAAGGAACGCGCGCTGCGGAGTACCAAGTTGTTCTTGGAAGCAATAGCTTGATCCCAGGATTCGAATCGGGACTAAAAGGGCTTAAAAAGGGCGACAAAAAAGATTTGGCTCTCACCTTCCCAGAGAAATACCACGCAGAAAAGTTACAGGGAAAGCCTGTGAACTTTGCAGTGGAAGTGCAGAAAGTTGAGAAAGTAACATTGCCCACCCTCACTCCCGAATTTGTGAAGGAGAAGGGGCTGGGTGATTCTCCCGAGGATGTACGCAAGCGCATTACTGATTCCATGCGCGAGGAGGAAAATCGTATGGACCAGCAGCGAAGGGAGCAGTTGCTGTTTGATGCGATTCGCAAAGCGACAAAAATTGATATCGCTCCAGAGCTGCTAGACCAGGATGTACGTTCACTCTTGGAGGATCTACAACGAAGATTGGAATCCCAAAAGCAGACGCTGGAGGATTGGATGCAAAAATCTAATAAGACGCCAGAAATAGTAGAAAAAGAATTAAAGGAAGAAGCTGAAAAGCGAATCACTCTGCGCTTTGGTGTGCAGAAGCTGATTGAAGATCAAAAGATCGAACTTACCCCCGAAGAAGAAAAACAGGCAGCCGATGAACGCCTTGCCGCTATCCCCGAAGACCAGCGTTCCTCTGCCGCAGCATACTTTGCAAAGGGCGGCGAAGGTTACGAAGAGTTGGTGTGGGGGAAGAAAGTAGAGAAATTGGTAAAGACGATGCTGGCGTAAAAAGGGGACAAAGGGCATAAAGGTTGTAAAGGTTTCAAAGGTTTTTAGTAAAGAACCTTTGTCCCTTTTGTCCCCTTTTAAACCTTTATCCCCTTTTTCCAAGACTACTTCCAGCTCACTTCCACCCTCCTTTCGGGGTTTGCATGTCGGATCATACGGCAACGCGTGCGATGCACCATCACGTGGCCACTGCGGTTAATGTAGCCGATAATTTTTTCCCGGTTTCCTTCGAGTGGGTTACAACATTTAGCATAACGAAGAGGCATCCGAAAACCTTCAAGTGTTTCTGCAGATGCTTTTTGCGTGGGGCTCGCAGACTGTGTTCGAGGCACGTGTGTTCTTATCTTCTCTCTTAAAAGATCCAAATGCTGCAAAAGCGAGCCCACTCTATCTGATCGCTGTCCTATCTTCACTAAAAGATTTTCTCGTTCTTCTATGGATTGTTTCGTTCCTTGATAGAGTGAGAGAATTGTTAAATCAGAATCTAGGAGGGGCAAATGGCGCTCGCGCAGTGCTTCGTTCAGAATTTCTTTTCCTCGCTGAACGTACCCCTCTCGATCTATTGAAAGTAGATAGTGACGCAATCGTGATTTAGACGATGCCATTTTAAGGAGCTGTAGCCATTCTGGCGAAGCCCTGGGCGTTGAGTGCGTCAGCACCTCCACGATATCTCCGTTCTCCAATTCATGGTTAAGCGACACGATATGACCATTCACTTTTGCAGAGCGAAAAGAAAGCCCCACCTGTGTATGGATCTGGAATGCAAAATCGAGTGCTGTTGCTCCTTCTGGCAACTCCACAATGTCCCCCTTTGGAGTGAGGACAAAAATATGATCTACCAGACGCTGCATCTCGCCAGGAACCTGCACTACTTCCTGGGCAGTAAGCATCTGTTGTAATTGTGCACGCTGCATCATGTGCTCAGCCTTACCGCCCTCTTTATAGCTCCAATGCGCAGCAATGCCGTACTCAGCCTCTCGGTGCATTGCAAAAGTACGCACTTGTACCTCTATAAACACTCCATCGGGAACTCCCGGAAGGCGGCTTACGGTAGTGTGAAGACTGCGATACCCGTTAGGTTTTGGAAAGGCTATGTAATCTTTAAACCGATTCGCAACAGGCCTGCCAAGCTGGTGCAGTAAACCGAGCGTGCGATAACAGTCAGCCTCTGTGTTCACAAGCACTCTGAGTGCAAAAAGATCCGGGAGGCCTTCCACATGCGATAGTGTTTTTGTTTTCATTTTCCGAAAAATACTATACGCCTGTTTTTCCCTTCCATATGCCGAAGCTTCAATCCCCTGTTCCCGCAAAGCTACACACAATACCTGTGCAGCGTTATCTAAAAAATCTCCGTGCTGGGCGTGGAGTGCTGTTATCTGCTCTGCAATACGTTCGCTATCCAATGGATACACAACTGGAAAAGCGAGGAACTCTAAACGCTGCTTGAGTGTATGAATACCTAAGCGCGCTGCAACGGGCGCAAATAAATTCAGAACATCGCGGCAAATACGCCGCGCTTCGGATGTAGGAACTTCGTGCACATGTTCAAGTGCAAAACAGCGATCACACAATACAATAAGGAGAACACGAATATCATCGGACACACTGAGGAGCATCAGACGCAAATCCTCTATAGAACTACGGCTGCGGCGCATGGTGACATGTGAAAGAAGATGCGTACTGCTCACGAGCGACCGTACTCCTGCTCCAAATTGTTCCTCCAGCTCAAAGAGGGTTATTTTTCGTATTCGTAATGCATGCTGCAAAAGGCACGCACACACTGCATCGGTATCGGGCTGGAATGGCATTAAAATCCGCAGAACTCCAAGCGCGTGCTGCATCAGGGTCATTCCGGGCCATACGGTGTCGTTTCCGTACGCACTTTCTGCCAGTTCCAACGCCTTTTGAATCTTTTTATCCCTCATCAAAGAGGTCCCCTGAGACTTTAATACTTGCAGGGCTGCAACTGTGCTGTGAGCCAAAGGTGCCATACGTGAAGGTACAGATTAGCACGGGTAGGAGGGAGTTGAATATACGTACGTGCAGAAACAGAAGATTCAGACGAATCACAGAATTCAGAGGATCGGTAGAAAACAATTCCGAAGCATCCTCTTCATATTTCCTCTAAATCTTCTGATTCCTCTGAATCCTCATAAAAAGGCTTATCATTCCAAATCCCCTATTGACTTCTTTTTCTAACTCAGTAGAATCCTCCTACGTCCGAAGACCGAGGGCACAAGGCCGTAGGCCGACATAAGCCCCTCCGAGGAATACAGCATCGGCCACTCGGCCCCGGCTTGGTGATTCGTGCCGTGTTCCTCGCTGGTCTCCCGGACAACGTCTTAGGGAGACTTTGCGCGTATACGTGAAATTCTTAAGACAATCGTCAATGTAAGCCAGTTCTTCAATCTTAGCCCCCTACTTGCCCACCAAAGCTCGAAGAGCGAAGGCGGGTCCCCCACCTCACTATGGCCGTTACTAAGGATCAAAAAAAGGTGCAGCTCGCTGAGCTGAAAGAGAAGCTTTCTAAGGCTTCATCCGTGATATTTGCTCATTACATAGGCATGACCGTGGCCGATGTGAGCGCGCTTCGTAAGCAATTAAAGCAGGCTGGCGCAGAAATGAAGGTAGCCAAAAAGACGCTCATGCGTATAGCCGCTGCCGAGCATGGTCTTACAGCTCCAGATGACACTGTCCTTTCAGGTCCTGTTGCCTATATTTTTAGTTACCAGGATCCCGTTGCAGGTGCCCAGGCAGCACTGAAATTTAGCAAAGATCATCCACAGGTTGCATTTTTGGGTGGTTTTTTTGAAGGGAAATTGCTCACTAAAAAAGATGCCATGACCCTAGCAACGATCCCAAGCCGAACTGTTCTGTTGGGAACGTTTGCAGGCATGATTCAATCACCACTCAGGTCCTTTGCATCTATGTGTAACGGTCCCCTTTCGGGCTTTGCGCGAGCAACTTCCGAGTTGGCCAAGCAAAAATCTGCAGCTTAACTTTCTACTTTTCACTTTCAACTTTCAACTTTTTTCACCCCCCTTATCATGGCTGACGCCACTATTACACTTACCGCCGAGGAGCAGGCTGTTATTACCGCCCTCGAAAAGCTGAATGTTATTCAGCTCAACAACGTCGTAAAATACATGGAAGAGACATACGGTATCTC
Organism: uncultured Candidatus Peribacteria bacterium; assembly: GCA_964548055.1. Taxonomy (GTDB): domain Bacteria; phylum Patescibacteriota; class Gracilibacteria; order Peribacterales; family Peribacteraceae; genus CAZJPS01. The sequence continues at coordinate 185 of CAZJPS010000006.1, read as the reverse complement.
CGCAGCTGCTCCTGTTGCTATGGCTGCTGCTCCTGCTGCTGGCGGCGCTGCTGCTGCTCCTGCAGAAGAGAAGGCTTCCTACAACGTAGAGCTTACAGATAGCGGTGCACAGAAGATCGCTGTTATTAAGGCAGTGCGCGAAGTAACCGGTTTGGCACTTGGTGAAGCGAAGGCCATGGGAGACG
>CAZJPS010000005.1:0-33554 GCA_964548055.1 uncultured Candidatus Peribacteria bacterium | reverse complement strand
GTCCCCATTGTTTCTAGCACGGCAGGCGATACATAGTTCTCCGAAGCAATCATTTCTACTCCTTCCACCTGCCGATTCATTTCACCTACCAAAGCTGCATACACGGCAGGATCGGCTGCTTGTAGGGCGGAAAAGGTAGGCATGGGGGGGGTAGGGGAAAGCAAGTGTGAAAGAATCCTACAAGCTTTTGCCCCATTCCAACAAGGTGCCTCTAGCTTTAATAGTGGAGAGCAGTTTTAACGCCTCTTAATTCATCAAAATCTTGATGCTTTGTATCAATGTTCTTTCTTAGATCAGAAATGGCAGTTTCAATATCTGCTTCGCTCATGCGTACCGTCGGATCAAAGACACTTCGAAGGAATTTTTCTAGTTGGGTCTCAAATGTACTATTGATTGCTTCTTTGAGCCGTTGTAGTTCACGTATAAGTGTCAACATCTTTCTTCTCTTCGAGAAACCAGTAAAGAGACCCGTCTCGTCCTGTTCTTGCTCTAACACTCCTTTCATTCGCATAATCGGAACTGTGAGCTTAGAAATATCTTCTATGCGTTTTTTGATTTTTAATTGTTCTTTTGTCAGTGCAAGCTTATTGGCACTTATGACAGTGACAGAGTCATCGTCACCGCGGTGATTCTCAATCAAGATTTTATTTGTAATAGGATGAACGACCACTTCTTGTACACGTGACCGTCCTTCTCGAATAAGCTTTTGAATCTCCTGTTGCCGAAGCCAAGCATCGATGAGAGCATCGGCGGGGCTAGGGGCATTATCAGCTTCATTGCCATGATTGGAGTGCAAAGTATTCATAATCCTGCAAAGGATAATTATACCAAATAATACTTGATTTTGTCAAGTATACACATCATTTTTCAGGGCCGAATAATCCACGCGCGGTCACTATGGCGTCCACTTTTTCATCGTGAGCTTCCATGGGAATCTGTTGAACTATTTGAGCCTCCAGAGCTACTCCCCAGAACTTTGTCTTCGGATTGGCTGCGCGTTGTTTGCGGATCCAAATATCGTAGCCGCCGTTGCCACGTCCTAAGCGGTGACCTTTTTTATCGAAGGCACGGGCGGGAGTGAGGGCGTAGGTGAGATCTTGAGGATCTAAAAGAGGATCGCTGAGAGCTGGCTCAGGAATGCCATACTGCCCAGGTGTGAGCGATTCAATGCTTTCTGCCTTACGAAACACCATGGCATTGTTTTCGATGCGAGGAAGATAAAGTTTCCAGCCTTTCTGAAGAAGCTCTGTAAGAAGTGCTCGCAGATCCACTTCATCTTTGAGAGGGAAGTACGCGCAGATGGTAGAAGGTTCTGCAGGAAGATTTTCCAGGATCCTTCTGCACACAGAACGGCTTTCGGCATGACGTTCATTCTCCGATATCCTTGAGAGACGTTCGCGGATGGCGTTACGAAGATGGGCTTTTTCTTCCTTAGCGTGCATATTTGTATTCTACAGCATCTTCAGATGTTTTTTTCTGCAGAAAATGGGGAGGGACTTTGAAGGTAGTGCGCAGAATGACTAAAATACTTCCGAAGCTGCTTCGGCCACGTTTACCATTTCTGTGTTGGCTGGCACTTTGGAATGTTGTTCTTCTGCAAGAGTGCAATCAATTTTTAGCGAGATGCCAGTCATTTTTTGGATAGCATTTTCTACTGCGATGGAAGCATCCGTTGCTGCTACTTTTTCTCTGTGGAAGCCTGATACAAAGCTCAGCACAACAGTATTCCCTTGCACTGCGTGCACATGCGCATTTTTGAGAGACATTTTTACAGAAGCAGGAGATACACTATTTACAATATCCAGCCATACGCTGCGTAGAGATAAGAGTGAAACGCCGGCAGATGTGGAAGGTGGCTGAGACACATGCGAACGAGCGTCCTGTGGGGCAGGGTGTGGCGCCTGAGCAGGAGAAGATGAAGGCGAAGTCACTGATTCGGTAAGTTTTGAAACAGCGGCCTTTAACACAGGCGTGGTTGCGTCTTTTTTGTGCACTACCGCGGGAGTGCTTGGCGCGTGCTCAGGAATACTTGCGGAAAGTGTGACGGTAGCAGAAGGTATTTTTGGATGCGTTTCGCACAGTCCAAGCAAGGCTGTTTCCAGGGCAAGACCAGGAATAGGTGAGATACGGATATCACGAAGTGCTTGGAGTAGTGCATCTAAATAGCGCGCATAGTGCTCAATATTTTCCTTATTTTTTATGGAATGGTGCAGCTTACTTCGAACACTGGTAAGGAGTTGTCGTGCAAAAACATCAAGAGCGATACCGCTTTTTTCCAGCGTTGCCACAACCAAAAGAATGCATTCTTTATCTCCTCGCTCAATGGCGCTCAGAATCTCTTCCACATGTTGCTGACCTGTTTCACCAATACGTTCTTGTACGTCCGTCACATTGATACTTGGGAGCGAGCGCAATTGATCTAGCAGCGAGAGGGCATCGCGCATGCCTCCCTGTGCATATCTTGCAATTGCCTGCATAGCTTCAGGAGCTACCGTAATGCCTTCTTTATCAGCAACGCGGGTAAGCCCAAGAATAATGTCATCTTGTTTTAATTGTTGAAATGTAAAACGCTGACAGCGAGATTGAATGGTGGCAGGAATCTTTTGCAGTTCTGTGGTTGCGAGAATAAAAAATGCATATGAAGGCGGCTCTTCTAGAGTTTTTAAAAGAGCATTAAAGGCTTCACGTGTAAGCATGTGCACTTCATCGATGATATACACCTTGGCTGTTGCAACGACGGGGGAAAATTGAATTTTTTCAACAAGCATGCGGATATCATCAATGCCTCGATTGCTGGCAGCATCTATTTCCACTAAATCAACAAGGCTTCCATCTTCTACGGCGTGTGTAATTTGCTTCTTTAGTGCACCTTCTTCCATTCCCTGCGTGAGCATTGCTTTGGCAAGGATGCGTGCAACGGAAGTTTTTCCTGTTCCTCTGGAACCCGCAAAAAGATAGGCATGAGCAAGTTGCCCCTGCGCAACAGTATTTTGAAGTGTAGTTACCACGTGTTCTTGGCCTATGACATCTTGGAAGGTATGTGGCCGGTATTTTCTGTAGAGAGACATGCAAGGAGTATATGGAGTTGGTTTTTGAATGCTAGTGGATAGAAAAGATCTGGAAAACGGTATGAGTAGCACCTTGCTAAGGTGCATTCTTACTGTCATGCTCAGCACCTATGAAAAAATTCCTCCTCCCCGTTCTAGCCCTCTCTGTTGCCCTTGCGGCATGTGTAGATACCACTGGCCTTTCGCCACAATCAAGCCGCACTGCATACGGTAATCCCAATTCTGCAGTTGTTCTTACAGAGTTTGGCGATTTTCAATGTCCTGCATGTAAGTCTGCCCAAACAAACCTTGTAAAGCCCATCAAAGAAAAATATGGGGCACAGATTCGTTTTGAATTCCGTCATTTTCCTTTGCGCAGCGTACATCGCTACGCATTGGATTTAGCTGAAGCTTCTGAATGTGCTGCTGATCAAGGAAAGTTTTGGGAGTTTGTAGATATGGCCTACGACAAGCAGGCAGAGCTAAAAAAAGGTTCATGGGATGAGTGGGCAAAAGCTTTGGGTATGGATACAGAACTCTTTGGACGTTGCTGGGAATCTCATATCAAGAAAGCCGGCATTTTGGATGAGTACAATCAAGGCGTTGCGTTGGGCGTGAAAGGTACTCCTACATTTTATGTAAATGGTGTGCAAACAGAGGCAACAATGGAAAGCCTCAGCAAGGCACTCGATGCAGCATTGGCGGGTGCAATGCAACGACTATAAAGAATGAAAGCAATTCAAAGGACCCAGGAATGCTCTCCTGGGTTCTTTTATATGCGGAGTGAGCGAATTTACTGAGAGAGCTGAGCGAATGCGTACAGCCGGTGGAGCGCTGCATCAAAAAGCACAACAGTTCTAAACTCGCTCATTTTCTGTTCATCGGTAAGAACATAAGATTGTATGCCATAGGGGGTTTTCAGTTTTCCAAGATCAAGAGCAGATTCATCAGGAAAAGAGGCATCCCGTGGATCGACTACATTGGAGAGATACACGCGCAAATCGGGTCCTGGGTACGTAGCAAAGTGCGGACTAAAATACAGAGTGCCGTCTTTTACCATGGCTGTGCCATCTGTAAGCTCGTGAACTGTAAGAAAGTTTCCCGTAAGTGCTCCGTGTTGAGCTTTTGCAATTTCTTGCACCCGCCTCAGCGCATCAATACGAACTCGCTCTACAATATCGGCAATTTTCTTATCGTGCAGGGCCGGATCGTTCTGAATTTCCATTTGGACCATCCTATCAAGCAATTCATCCCAATAGCGTTTTACAAAGAGGGGATTATCTTGAGGATTTTCTAATACCTGTGAGTTATTTTGTGTTGGATTGCATGCGTTTAGTGTGATGATTGCGCAGGCTGCGAGAACAAAAGAAAGTGACTTTTTCATAGATCAAGAATAATAGGGATTCCAGAGCATGCAATGGATTTTCTATGCGGTCATTCTGTAGTGCAGGGAACTATTTTGCTCACCAACTGCCCTTTCCGCTTGTTCAAGCGCTTTCAGCTTTGGGTGGAACTCTTCATGAACGCGAATAATACTCTGAAGCGTGACCTCATTGCTATCTGGAAGAGATAACCCCCAGTAATTTTTGCGCTCATTTGTAAGTTCTTCATCCACACATTCTCTAAGCTCCTCCTTTGTTTGCCTATTATGAACAATATACATAGGGCCACGGCTGCGTCCGCCTTCAAATTGCCTGTGCTTGCTTGTATTGCCACCTCCTACTTTTCCTAAATGAATTTTTTCTACCCCCGTACCTCTGTGGCCATACTGCATGATATTTTCCGTATCATCGTGCGCATCTTCCCGAATGTCCATGAGTGCCTGCTCATTTGGAATAAATCCATGATCGTGGGCCCATTTAATATTGTAGGTCCACACACGCAGGCGCCTCATACGTGCCCATTTACGCGGGCCACCTTCTTCCAATGCCCACGAGTAGTACTGGCGCATGTCTGGATGCATGGCTTGTAAACTTGATAATACGTCAGTCCTCCTTTTGTGCAGTTCGGCATATGGGTCTACTTCGGCACTGCCTTGCACACGTGAGGCACTATCGTTGTCACTTGCAATCATCTGCCGAAGGTTAGACATACATTGCCAATCATCAGCACTGAGGGGCATTTGCATGGCCTGCTGAATGAGTGTTTCTGCTCCCGCAATATTGTTATCGTCAATTCTTTTTTCAGCTTCCCTGAGCAGAGGATGAAATGTGAGAGTTTCTGTGTTTTCCACTTTCATCTTTGCAAGTTCGGCTTGCCGCTCTTTATAGCTCTTCTGGAAAAACTCTTCGTAGCTCAAGACGTTGTGGCCCTTCTTTTTTGCTTGAGCGGAAATTTTCTCAAATTCCTTCATTTCAGGTGCTCGTTCTTCTGCGCGTTTCGGCAAAGTTTTCAAGACATACTCTTCCAGCGCTTTGCCGGAATACTTTGTAAATATTCTTTGCAACTGGCTCTGTATTTCTGAAGCGGACATTCTTTGGCCATTCACAGAGCGGCTCAGCTCAAATTCTGCTTTTTTATACAGAGTGGATTGTCGTTCTTCATAGCGCGTAAGAGCATGCAGCGCTTCATCTAATAATTTCATTCGATCTATTACTTTTCCATCCTTGCGGGATCGTTCCAACTCTATCAATTCTGGAAGTGCATCCGTCTTCAGTTGAAGTCTTGAAACATATGCTTCTACTTCTTTCGTCTTCTTTGCGATTTTCGCCCAATTTTTTACCCATGCTTTAAAGTTTTTTTCTGTATCTTTGCCTTCAAAGAAGTCTTTAACTGTAGCCCAATCAGTATTTCGTTTAAGTACAATACGTTCCAAGTTTGCAATATTACTTTTATTCAACGCGCCTTCTTTTTCTGCTTTTTGAATTTCTTCATAAAACTGAGCAGAAAATGTTTGAGATTGTTTTATAAAATTAGGAACATATTTTGTTTGGTGTTCTTTCAATTGTTCAGCTTGATCTTTATAAGTTGGCGCTGTTTGTTTCATGAATTTTTCGTCAATCCACTTCATATATTCTTGTACATCTTTATCTAGCAAAATACTTTTACCAATTGTGGCATATTTAAGTTGCGTACGAATGTTATCACGAATGGCATCGCACTCTACTTTATAGCTTAGATCATTACTTTCCTGATCATCTGAAAGACGATCACTGCTTCTTTTAGCTGATGCGCGGGAATCTAGAGTGGCAGATGACATAAGGGGATGGGAAGTATGGCTTACGAAGGCCGCAAGGTCCAATGCTTTGACGGAAAATAGTGTGCCTGTACTCTTTACCCATGATCCTCTCCGATCGCGATATCCGCGCCGCCCTAGAATCCGGCCGAGTAAAAATTGAATCTACTCAGCCAGAACTGTTCCGTCACATCCATGCTAGTAGTATGGATTTACACCTTGGAAATACGTTTAAACTGTATGAGCACAGTAAATTTGCAGTTATCGACCCAAAGAGACCTGAAACATTTCAGGGCAACATGCGGCTCATTAAAGTAGCCGAAGGGGAATCGTATATGGTGCAACCAGGCGAATTTGTGCTGGGAGTAACATCCGAACAAATCACTGTTCCGGACGATCTTGTTGTGCGCGTGGAAGGCAGAAGCTCCCTTGGAAGGCTTGGCATCATCGTGCACTCCACGGCAGGCTTTGTTGATCCTGGATTTTCGGGAACAATCACACTTGAAATAAGTAACTTAAACCGTATGCCGATCGCGTTGTATCCCGGTATGCGTATTTGCCAGATCGCATTTGAAATGATGAGCAGCCCCGCAGAAACGCCCTACAATAAAAAACCGCACAGTAAGTATCAGGGGCAGGTGCTTCCTGAAGAGAGTAGGCTTTCGTTGGATCCGGAGTTTGGGATTTAGGTGGAAAATATTCTAGAATTTGAGTAAATCCCAATGTCCAAATCCCAAATCCCAATGTTGGGATCTGGTCCTTGGGATTTGGGATTTACTCCAGTCTCCTATAAATCTAGAAACGATATCAACTCAATCTTCCTCTCCTTCAAAACTTCTTTCGAATCATCACTACACAGCATATTCAGTTCCGTCTGCCTCTGTGGATCCAAATCAAAATCAGAACCCTGTGCGGCCATGCTGCTTGGGTGTGTCATCAATTCAGTTGTCCCTTCCGGTAATTTATTCATGATGTGGCGGAAGTTTTTTTGGGAGGCGTTGCCTGCGAGGGTTAATCCGCGGAAGTGATCGGTGGTGCGGAGTCCATTCGCCATAAAAAGTGTACGAGCTGCCCTGGCTTCTTCGTTCAGGGTTTTGGTGTGTGCCAGCTGATCATCGGAAATGATGTAACCGAAGGGCGGCAGAGGCTCTTCTAGGGGAATACGCACGCAACTGATGCCGTAGCGATCCAAAATCGGAATGAGTAGGGGAACAATGAATGGATGAATGTGGATGTGGTGATGCCCATCAATGTGCGTAGGCTGACCATAATGATCCAAAAACCATTCCACCTGTGCGCGGATTTCGCGTTCGATGTGAGCGGCATCTATAGCATCTTCAGAAAATAATCTCCGCAGCGCATGACGATCGTAAAAGTAGCCGTTGCCTTGCAGAAGTGTGGAAACGTCACCGCCTTTACTAATAGGATCACCTTCTGTCAGATTCAAATGTAACCCCGTAGGTAAATTTCTTTCCCTGGCATGCTTTGCAGCAGAGGCTGCATCCGATCCATTCGCTATAAGCGTAGCACTCCGCACAATACCTTCCTGAAACGCCTGAAAAATCCCGTGGCTACGAGCAGAGTGAATTCCCAGGTCATCGGCGTTGACGATGAGGCGCTTCATATGAAAAGTGTACAAGTGAAAGCGGTAAGCCGTAAGTGATGAGCGAATAGCAATCTAAACGCGTTGTACCTTAATTTTCTTCATCACCCACTTCATGAGGATACAGAATGAATATATCCTTAGGATCGAGGTTTTCTGCTTCAACCGTCATTCTTTCCCCTGAAGAGTGAATAAAATCTAAGCAGCCTAATGTTCGTAAATCTTCATATGTGAGCACAAGTGCTTGGTCGCCCGTTTCATGTTTCATATCTCTTCGCGTAAGCGGCTGGCCAAACTCATTGAGCTGATGAAGATAATTCAGATCGAGATCATGAGGGCTCAATTTCTTAGCCTCTCGCAACGCAGCAAGATCTTGTAGTTTTTGTTTCTTTCTTGCAGCAACAGGATCGAGTGTGTTTTCCAGTGCGTCCTTTGTTCCCTTCAAATCCATGGTGGAGCCTTCTTTATCCTCTCTGTTGCTATCAACATCAAATGGTTGCTGCTTATCGGGATTGGCCATGGTAAAGAGTATACAGTTCTCTGGGAATAGTGGTCAGTAGCTTTTTTGTACATAGAAACAGCGTACGATGCACCACATGCAACACCCTCTCTTCCGCACCGGCATCATCCTCTCATTTTTCTTCTTTCTCTTCCTCGATCTCGGTTCCGTAATCATCATTGGTAATTCCAGTGCCAGCAACGTCCTTAAAACGCGCCATGACACCGTGAAGAATTCAATTGGGAATATTCGGTGAGAAAAAATGGTGGACGATACTGTACGACGCTCGGTATGAGATTTGCAATACCTACGATCAGTTGGATGGAGCCTTTTCTCTGCTACGGCAAGAGGCTCTTGTGTGATGTCAGACACAGTGATTTTCAAAAGTGACACGTTGAGTGCCATGGTGCTTGCGTATACGAAAAGAAATGGCGTTGATATACTGCTATTGCCCTATGCCTACATTCCCCAGATGCGCCGTTGAGTCATGCCGCAGAGAAGACTCCTACTGTGAGCATTCCTCTGATAAAAAATGCCTATTTCATTGCGATAAAAGCGGATGGTACAAGCTCAGGGCAGACGGTAGGAAAGACTGGTTTAATCACATGAACGATGTGAATTTGTTTTGGAAGGTCTTAGAAGAGGAAAAGATTGAAAAGAACGATTACTACTGTCCATCTTTCGTTTTCCCGCTATTTCCTGCTGGGAATCCTTTTGCTCATACAAACTCAGAGCGCATTAAATCTGAATTTAGGTTCACTGGTGCGACGTTTCTTTCCCGCGCTACTTTCAGCAGCGTATGGCTTGAAGCAGCAGCGTTTTTTAATGGGGTCACTTTCATGGAGCCTGCGGTCTTCTCACATTTTGAAGTGATGGAGTATGCGGATTTCTCTGACACCAAATTTCTTGGTGGAATAAACTTTTCAGGAATTTTCTATAAGGAAGCGAATTTCAGAAACGTGATGTTCTCCCCAGATCATCCTTCCAGCTTCCACCCATACCTCGCAAGTAACCCTACCTATTCAGTATTTAGGGATACTACCTACTTCACGGGAATCAATTTCCCGCGCTCTGTGGCATTTCGCCATGTTGACCTCACGCATGTTTCCTTCGGTCAGTCCAACCTTGAAGAAGTTACATTGCAGGAATGCCTGTTCAACAAGGTGAGAGGTCGTAATGAACTATATGACGAGAGAAGGTACTTCAAAACGAGCGGCGGTGTCATCCCAAGGTCGTATTGGGGTGTTATGAAAGGGATGTATCGCCAATTGAAGTTCAATTTTGAAAGCAGGAAGGATTGGCAGAACGCAGGTGAATTTTTCATTTCAGAAATGGCGATGCAACGCTTGATTCTGAAAGTTGAGGCAAATGATCTGTATATACGCATGGAAGATTGGTCACAAAACGAACTGCTCAAATCTGCACCTAAGATTCCTTGGCGTAAGAAAACTACTGATGCTCTTCCTAAGATTTGGACAAAGGTATGGTGGAAAAAATCGTTAGAACGCCTATTCCTTTCTGGCTTTGGCATTGTTTCATTTTATGGAGAGCGACCCACTAGGGCTTTCCTGTGGATTGCATTGTTGGTGGGAGCGGGAGCGGCTGGTGTATATGTGGCAGAGGGCTGTGCCGATTTAAGCATTGCATCACTCGTTGCATTACGTGCCGTGACATTCCAGCAAGAAAACGGCTTTGAACAACTCACACATACGACTCAATGGATTATGACATTGCTGCGTGTGGGTTCTGCAATTTTGCTGCCACTTTTCCTACTGGCGCTTAGAAGGCGCTTTAAACGCTGAAATAAACAGGAGAGGTCAGCGCCTCACATAAATTTCTTCTTCGCCCTCTGCATGGGGAGCAGCAACAGTAACGCGGCCTGCTGAATCATATTCAATGGTGTACTCCGTGCTGCGTGGGTCATTGGTCGCTGGGTCACTGGGTATATCCACAAGGTAGTCACCCACTAAGGGGCTTAAATCAACGAGGCCAGCGCAGTCGTAAGCTTCATATTGGCATATCTCCCGTGGTGTTGTGGGCAAAGTAGTGGGAAGGTCGCCATTATTGTCTATGGCGTACTGATAAACAGCGTTAAGTATGGTGTTTGTATCAGAACGTCTTTGCGCATTCCTCGCATCTCCAATCTGCTTTGTAGGATTGATTGCAACGATAACGATTGAGGCAAGAATAGAAATAACCCCAATAATAACAAACGCAATGACGATGGCTATTAAAACCCAGACGGCGGGATGTGTCTTAGGCGCTTGTTGAATATGAGAAATTGCGTGATCAGTTTTTTCTACACCCGCTAGGTTGTGCCCACAATTGCCACAAAACTTGGCATTTGCGGTTTGCTCACGCCCACACTGAGGACAATACTTCGCTTTTACCTTCGCTTCTGTAGATTTAGCCTTGGGCATAAAGGTGGTGAGAATTGGTTAAAGGGATTTTTCCCATTCAATGCTTTTGTAAATCAAATATGCACCCGCAATGTTGAAGACCGCCCAGAGGAGTCTGAACAGATGCGCAGGTATGAACGGATTAAATAAGATAGCGAAGCCGCCAACTGTCCATACCCACACTGGTAATTCTCTGTTATGGATCTTGGCAAGCCGACGAAAACGAAAGAAGAAATATCCAAAGACAAAAAAGACAATGACCCTGAGCAGTAGATAATACCCATACGGTAGCGGCAAAATTGCTAGGATGAGAAGCCCCATTGTCAGGTATCGAAGCCAAGCCAAATTGTTCTCAGAGTGGCCTGTGCCTAGTTTTGACCCACAGTGCTTACAGAAGTTTGCATGCTCGTCAGGTTGTTTCCCGCAATTGGCACAGTAAGCAGTCATTTCAAGGAAGTACCGCAACTCACACAGAATTTCGCATTTGGCTTTATTTGCGTTCCGCAGTGAGTGCAAAACTTTGCGTTTCTTCCTCCTGCGGAAGTTGCCGTGGCACGAACCACAATTGTTCCAGCCATGAGGTCATGCACACATCGGCGGTCTTCCCTAAAAATAAATAATGCATCAACGAGGCTATAGAACGGTATAAAGCCAAAAACGCCATTGACTACAGATCGCAGCAGAACGTTCTTCACAAAACCACCGACTTCATGGGTATTTGCATCAACGATTCTGATTTTCAGCCACTTCTTTGCGATAGTTTGTCCTTGGGTTGTTAGATAATACGCCTGAACTGCAAAGATGGCGAGGAACACCAACCAAAACACTCCTGTATTCATAGGCGTATCTTCTGTTGCTTCACCACTCGCTGCGGCAATGATAATCGCAATGATGAAGGCGGGAAGCATTGTAATTAACCCATCTACAAATTTGGCTACCCAACGCTCACCCCTGCCCGCCAGTATTTGGTTTCCAACTGTTGCCTTTTCCTCTTCCTTCTTTACCATAATGATGACTCCCCATGGCACCAGAACAATCATTGCGATAACACAAATGAGGGCGATGAAGTTCAGAAGGAATATGACAATTGCCAATGCAGGGTTAGCACTGGCAGTTCCATCAACACTGAAAAACCCAACGATAACTCTCAGAAAGAGAGTAACAAATAGAATGCAAAAGGGTGCGAGAATAAACAATAAACCCTTAGCTTTGCCTGAAGAAGACATACGAGGAGAGGGAAGCCAAATTGTTAAGAATCTTAATCTCCCTAAGTGCCTGTGTCCATAACCAAGATTCTAGTGCTCTTCTTAATTCTTTAGTCTGACTTCGTTTTTTATCCAACTCTCTTTCAAAAGCCATCACATTGTCCTCAAAGAAGACTCTGCTGAACGCTAGCGTTCTCTATTCCAAGGAGTCTTTTCTAGGGCTGACTTTCCAATATGGTGGACGATACTGGGTTCGAACCAGTGACCTTACGAATGTGAATCGTACGCTCTAACCAGCTGAGCTAATCGTCCAAGGATTTTTTACGCAATGTTCGTAAGGATCAAAATGAGAAGTGAAGCTGCAAACTGCCTGTCCACCGTAGTCCAGAGGCGAAGGTGGAAGCTAATCGTCCGAGGCTCGGAAAGTGTAAGACGTTAGCCAAAGAAAGCAATACAGTGTTCTTTTTACTTACAAGAGCAAAAGAAGTTCGTATACTGCGGCGTCCGTAAGTGTTCAATATGAGTATTGACCATTTATATATATTAATGTTTAATATAACTATGCTTCTAGATTCAATAACCGAAGGCGCTGAGCAGGATACAGAAAGAATTAAGCGTCGCATGGCACTTACTGTTTTGCCGGAAGGCGAAAAATCTCCAGTTGTATGTGATGAAATTCACGAATTTAGAAGGCGTTACGGATACCTGCCTTCCATCAAAGGTCTGCCTTGCAATAACTGCCCAAGAAACGAGTAAGAGCTAACTCATCCGCTACACTTACCTTCATGCCCATCAACCCCGACCGAATTCTGTACCAAGATGAGCACTTTTTGGCGGTGATGAAGTTATCGGGAGAGCTCACGGTGAAAGGGAAGGGAGAAGTGGTAAAACTTCCTCTCTTCGATTTTTTACGCAAAGAGTATCCGGGCATTCATCCTCTCAGCCGTCTCGACTTTGAAACATCTGGAGTGTTGATATTCGCGCGTGGCAAAAAGGTGCTGGCGGATGTAATTGCAACGGGATACAAGGGCTGGACCAAAACATACCAGGCGCTCGTAGTAGGGGAAATGCGCAAGGCTGCCGGGGATATTCGGATGGATTTACCTACGCGTATGACGGGCGAAAAAGTATCAGCGCATACCAAGTATCGGGTTATAGAAAAACTGGAAGGTATTACGTTTGTAGAAGCCGAAATACAGAGCGGAAAGCATCATCAAATCCGCAGACATTTCGCTATGATTGGGCATCCACTACTCCTAGATAAAGTGTACGGCGACAAAAAGGCGAATGGGTACTTCAGTAATAAATATCACTACCATCGCTTCTTCCTCCACGCATCGTCTGTCACCTTTCCACATCCGTATACTGGAAAGACTATAAAAATTGAGGCAGGACTTCCCATCGCTTACGAGAAAGTTTTGAAAAAACTGAGGCAGGGGAATAAGGATTTGAACAACAGGATAATGGACGCGATGTAGGACAAAGGTCCTAATAGCGGCGAAGCAGACATCAAGCTTATAAGAGTGAGGTATATCATTCGTGATGGTTTAATTGCGAAGCCGTATGTTATTCTATTTCCATGAGAGTCCTCTCCGGAATCCAACCATCGGGAACTTTGCACTTGGGGAATTACTTTGGATCCATCCGGCCGAATGTGGAATTTGCCGCTAAGACTGCAGATAGTTTTTATATCGTGGTCGATCTCCATGCACTCACGACCATTCAAGATCCGAAGCTTTTACTGGAATACAGAAGAGAAGCAGTGCTTGATCTGCTCGCATGTGGATTTGACCCCAAAAAATCTGTGCTCTTCTTTCAGAGTGATGTGCCTGCTCATACGGAACTGATGTGGATACTGGCGACCATCGCACCCATGGGACTTTTAGAGCGAGCTGTGAGCTATAAAGAGAAAGTAGAAAAGGGGATTGCTGCATCGGTAGGACTCTTTACCTATCCAGTGCTGATGGCAGCCGATATTCTTTTGTACGATACAAATGTGGTGCCTGTAGGGAGGGATCAAAAACAGCATTTGGAAATGGCACGAGATCTTGCGTTAAAATTCAACAATATTTTTGGGGAAACATTCGTGGTTCCCGAGCCAATGATTCGGGAAGAGTCTGCCGTGGTACCAGGAGTGGACGGTCAAAAAATGAGTAAGAGCTACGGCAATACCATTCCGATCTTTGGAAGTGAAAAAGATGTGAAGAAGGCAATTATGGGCATTGTGTCCGATTCCAAGGGAATGAATGATCCCAAAGATCCCGATACATCTGTGATTTTCCAGATCCATAAGCTCTTCTTATCACCTGCAGAGCAGAAAGCTTTGATTGCAGAATACAAGAATGGACTGCCCTATGGAGATGCGAAAAAGAAATTACTGGAGACATATTTGGACTACTTTGCAGACATGCGAAAGAAGCGGGAGCAGCTTTTGAAAGATGAAGGATATGTAAAAGATGTGATGCAGGAAGGGGCGAAGAAGGCGAGGGAGGTTGCGGAGAGGACTATTTCGAAGGTGAAGAGGGCGGTAGGGTTGTTGTAAAAAGGGACAAAGGTTTAAAAGGGGACAAAAGGGATAAAGGTTTTAAAGGTGATGGACATTTCCTCCTGAGACCGCATGTCGCCCTTCGACAAGCTTAGGGTGACATGCTTTGATATATGACATGTCACCTCGTCTCGTACTCGCATCGGCTAGTCCTCAGCGGAAAACACTGCTGCAAGGCTTAGGAGTATCTTTTGAAGTGATTCCGAGCACAGTGGATGAATCGGCATGCGCTGAAAAAGATCCCGCAAAGCGGGCGGTGGTGCTTGCTTCGCTGAAGGCAAAAGATGTGGCTTCACGGGAAAAAGATGTTTGGGTGATTGGGTGCGATACATTAGTAGTGAGTGCTCAGGGAGCACTGTTGGAAAAACCAACGAATGCAGAAGATGCCAGGAGAATGCTTGAGATGCAGAGCGGATGGACTTCGGATGTGCATTCAGGATTATCTCTTGTGAGCCCGGAAGGAAAAGAATGGACAGGACTTTCCAGTTCTTCAGTCACATTCAAAGATCTAAGTGAATCCGAGATTGAGTGGTGGATTACGGGAAGGTATTGGGAAGGGCGTTCAGGCGGATTCCAAATAGATGGAAAAGGCCAGCTGATGATTTCTCAGATAGCGGGGGATTGGACAAGTATTGTGGGCTTGCCTGTATTTCTTTTAGGAGAGCTTATGCGCAAAGGAAACGCTCCATTCGTATATTCTTTTTAAAGCAGATTCTTGTTCTCATCTTCCTCTTGTTCAGAGCCGAGCAATGTTTCCATGCCTTCCGGCAGGTCTAACTCGCCTGGTTCTGTAGGCTGATCTTCGGCCGTTTCATCATCGTCACCACCATAGTACATAGAGCAATGCTATCAGGTGATTTTCTTTCCTACAACAAAGTAATTCGGAATTTTAATAGTGACGTACGCAGCTCTTTGTATTTTGGCTCAAAGCTCTCGACAACACTCCAATAGGCAGCTGAATGATTACGCACGCGAGTGTGGGCAAGCTCGTGGATGATCACGTAGCGGAGGAGCTCCTTTGGCATAAAGAGGAGCGAGGTATTGATCATGATGACACTGCGGCTACTGCAGCTGCCCCATTGAGTAGAGGCATAGCCTAGGCGGAAACGGCGGAATGGTGTGCGGAGGGAGGCATGATTGATTTCTTGTACCATTTCTAAAACATGAGGCTCTTCGGCTTTAGAGAGCAAGTTCCAGAGGAATCTGTGCAGAGTGCGACGGCGGACGTGCGGGCTTACAGCAATGCTCCATCCTGAATCTGTACGGCGTGCCCGAGTTGTATCGGCGGCATGCAGTTCGAATGTGTAAGCGTGCCCGGTGGATGTTTGGACTGTCATGGATGATTCTCCTCCCAGTAATGGTCCGAAAGGATCAATAGTTGTACGTGTACGCTCTTTCACCACAATCTTTTTCATTCTGCGCATCAAATTATCCACATGCTCCTGTTCTTGCGCCGTGCTCAGGCCGCGAGCTAAGCGAATAATCACCGTTCCATTACGATAAATAGCGCGCGAATGCCTATTGCGAGTACGCTCGATTCTGTAACGTATGGAACTCATACGGCTTCGCAGTTAAACATGACTAATGATTGAAGAAAGGTAAGGAACCTGAGGATTTTCTACGCCGCTATTTATAGCGTATCAACAGTTTACTTAGCAGGAGTTCCAGGCGGAACTGCTTTTGGGATCAATTGGAGAGACTGCAGGCATGTGGCCGCATTATTCAGATTTGCCAGTAAAATCTGAATATCTCCACTCCCCGTGCGAGGAGCGCGTGCGCGTGCTTCTACTTGGGTAAGGCACATGCGCGCTTGTAGCCACTCCGTGCGTTCATCTGCTTGCAGTATAGATCTTTCTTCATCGCGGGCTTTATCTACATTTATAATGAGAGCAGAAAGGAATGTGATGAGCCCATCATTCCGGAGAGTGATGAGAGATTCGCTAAAAGGTGTGCGATATCGCGTACGGAGATTTGTACGCGCTTCGGCTAAATCTGCTTCTGTTTTAAATACGCCGCTATCCACCGCAAACAAAATCGTATTGATGGCATCTTGTAGTAATTGCAGACGGTCGAGCGTTAACGCTCGTACCGATGGCCGAATGCCAGGAAGTTTTTCCAAATATGTTCGCTGTTCCTGCAAATATTCACGCTCAAGCGTGAGATCTCCTCTGTAACATCTCTGTATTGTGGGATACTTAGTATCGCGGTTTGCTTTACGGATATCTGCTCTGCACTGCGTTCGATTCTCTGCGCGCTTACGCACAAACGTTGCCAATTTTTCATGATACTGCGCATCTGCTTTTTTAAATTGCATCAGCAGAAGACGCAGATCAGCGGTGCGTCCAGCTCGTTCTTCTTGCAAAGCAGTAGTTTCTTCTAAAGAAGTTGGAGCGGATCCAGAGCCACTTAAAGTATTACCAGATGCGGCGTAGCTTATAGGAGCGATGAGGAGGAGGGCGAGAGCGAGTATGGTTTTGAACACAGGAAGAATTATATGTGTCCTCGTTCCGTAAAGCTATGCATTGGGATAATTACTGATTTGCTGATTTTTAATTTTTGGTTCAATCAAAAATTAGTAAATCAGAAATCAAAAATTTATTCGCCACTCACCATCTTATACATCTGCTGCCCAATCAAAGACTGCTCTTTCTCCAAATACTTCAGCACAGTCTCAATATACGTTGCATGGCTCCAGGTAAGGGGTGCTACAGAAAGGGGAGCCCCTGTATGGGGATGTAGTTGTTCAGCAAGAATTCCCGCTGGTGATGCATATTTTTGAACCCATTCGATCATTTTTTTGGCACTATCCAGCTCCGCAGCGTCCTTTGCGAGGGCGATTTTCCACTGTGCGTGCCAGAGGGTTGTGATAATCCAGGGATTTCCTGGGATTTCTTTGGATACTGGCACTACTTCCTGATAGTGATCGTTTGTGTAGCGAGCAAGGCCTCCTACTTGTGTGTGAACAGTGAGCATTTCGACCAATTGATTCATGGTGGAAACCACACGCGGATTATCTGCGGGCAGCACATCTAAAAGCCAAAGCGCCGACATACTCATATCAGGGGTGAGGTCTTTTTCTATTGTTTTGCCGTCTTTCCTCTTAATTTTTTTGTAGAACCTCTTTGTTTCTTCGTCGTATAGGTGCGTGAGCATCGCTTGCTTCATGGTTTCTGCGGTCTGTTTGTACCGCTCCGCATGCTGATGATGCCCAAGAATATCTGCAATCTGCGAAGCTGCATTCAGGCCTGCGATAGTTGTAGCCGTTGTATATGTAAAGATACCTCTGTGCTCTTCCCAGGGATCGTAACTGGGGAGAGGGAGGCCCGTTTCCTCTTCTCTAAAATCCACCATAAACTGAGCAGCTTTACGGATGAATCGTTCAAACAAGTCCTGCAAAAACTCAAAATCCTGATTGATGAGAAAATGTTTCCACATTGCATAAATCACGAGTGCAGTTTCATCTTCCTGAATAGGCAATTGTGGCTCGCCATCTCTAAACCACGCATGCCAGGAAGAACCTGGTGAGCCATCAGGATTATATTTATGCAGCATGTAGCCATCAGGCATTTGGATCTGAGTGCAAAACTTGAAGAATTTACGGGTTACTTCTCCATATCCTGCGCGGTCGAGGGCGAGTGATACAAATGCTCCATCGCGGGGCCAGACGTATGTATACGTGTCACGGTTAAATGCCATGATATCTGCATCGGCTGCAGCAACAATACCTCCATGATTATCTACGTGCGTGCGGATCATGAGGAGGCTCCTGTAATACAGGCTTATAACCTCTTGGGAAAGGGAGCCAAAACTGCGGGGAATTTTATGGGACCAACTCTTCCAATAATTTTTTGCATTTCGGTGCAGACGTTCGGGCGTTTCTAAAAGAACAATTTGTTGCAGCTTTAGCACTTCATCGAGCGATTTTCCAAGGCAAAGCCATAGTACAACTTCTGTAGGTTCGGCATTCACGATGCAGTGAATAGCCACCGTGGAATCCACAGATCCCTGTTCTATAGGATGACGGGAAAGTTCACCGTCTTCCGCATCTCTCCATGTTCCTTCTAGGCCTCGGTAATCAGCTTTTCCCGTTGTGTACGAAGAAATCCCACAACTGTTGAGCTCTTCCATACTCCGGAGGATAGAAGCATATTTACCTCCTTTTGCACCCACGACGCACTCGGTTGGTTTATTCGTTTGCCCTCCCACAAGGAAGTATCGTTTTTCACGGTAATGAATCATGCAATTCGTATAAGGTTCGTAGAAGGCTGTGTCTTTCTGTTTATCTCCGTATATGTGGAAATCGTGGTTAAAAAAGAGGCGCACTTTTTTAGTCTGGCCGTCTGTTGATTGTACCGTGAAGTGTCTCAGAAGTACGTTGTGTACAGGATGCACGTAATCCTGAATTTGAATACGAATGCCTAAAGTATCGTTCTGCACCTCCGAATTGCCGCTCAGAGTATCTTCATCGTACCGAACAGTCACTTTCCACTGGCCATCTCCAAACCAACTAAATCCTTTTCCTTCCACCATCACGCCCACATGGTGCACATTTCCATAGGTGGTTTGGTCTTCCATTCCAACGTACGGATAATATAGATCGCGCATTTGGAGCGAGTCGTCGAAGGTCGCGAGGACTTGGCCGTTTCCGATGACGAGTGATCTGGGCATAAGAACTAGGGACTAGGGATTAGGAATTAGGAATTAGGGTCTAGGATTTTGGAACTGGATTTTTTTGAAAATAGCTTTTGTTTTTGAAGAGCATCTTCCCTAGTACCTAGTCCTAAGTCCCTAGTCCCCAAGCGAGTTCTTAAATCACATAACGCATGGCTGTAACGTCGGTATGCTTCGTATGGTGATTCGTAAGGACTGAAATATTTGTGCACGTCTCCATCGGCCCAGTACTTGGTACTCATATAGTAGAAGTGATCGGATGTTTGGAGGCGTCGCCAGCATTCAAGCAGGAATGGATTTTTAGTCTCTTTTACAGCATCTTCGAGCGCATACACATTATCCAGCGATGCATGCTGGATGGTGTTTCCAAGCCAGGCAGAAAGATCACGTTCCATATCGGCCCAGGAGATGTAGTTGTGGGCGTCGTACACATTGGACTCTTTTGTTTGCCATGCATCTAATACAGCGGACGGAGTCATTGCCCGAATACCTCGCTCCTGCCAAAAGCGGGGGAGAGAGCGGAGGAAATCGAAGATGCCGGTGTCGGCCCACTGATGTTCTCCAAAGGTTTCGTAGTCCATGAAGAGGTTTACAGAGTGCCCGCCGCTTCCCATAAGCCAATCCGTAAATCGATCGGCATGGAGTGGGAAACCTACCCATGATGTATCGGAGAATCGGAAAGCCACGTCATCGGAGAGGCGATAGTTTTTGAGAAGCACGTGGATTTCTTCTGCGCGCTTTTTGAGAGGACGATTTTTCTGGATTGTCTTTTCCTGCTCGGCTGTTAAGCGGAAGCGAGGAGGAACGAATGGTTCATTGGGACTGCGTGAATGGAGCAAATGATCAGCCCCTTCTGCAATAATTCCCTTAAATCCCATCAGCCGCACAATGTGTGCAATTTCATTACGGTAGATCAGTTCTGTGTTGCGGAATACCTGTGGTGTCTGACCAAACAGCGTTTCGATCTTTGCAACATGCTTGCTCACTTGTTCGCAGAACTCGGGAAGAGATTTAACGCTAGAAAGTGAGTGATAATACGTCTCTGCGAGGAACTCAACTTTGCCTGTAGCAGCGAGCTTGCGGAAAGACTCAAGCACATCAGGTCCGTACTCTTCGCATTGATCCAGAAAGACTCCGGAGAGGGAGTAGGCGATGGAAAAATTTGGATACTGGTTCACAAGCTCCAGCATCAGTTTGTTTGCAGGAAGATAACACTTTTCCGTCACTTTTCTGAACACCTGGCGATTCTTTTCTGCATCAAAGTAATTGGGAGCATCCCCATGACCAATTTCGTTAATGCGCAGGTCGCGCAAGCGGTAGGGTTGGTGGACCTGAAAATAAAAGCAGATGTTGGGGTGTTGGTTACTCATAGGCAGAGTGGTGAGGGCGGTTAGCGGGTAGCGAGGAGCGGTGAGCAGTTGGTGTAAGCTATTCGCTTACCGCTGGCCGCTTATCGCTTTTCAAGTGTGGGTTAAATTTTTATAAATAGATTGCACAGATGCCGCCTGATTTTTCCAGGAAAGGCGATTGAGAAGACGTGGCGCTTCTGTGCGGAGTTGACGTGCTAGTGGTTCCTCGCGAAGAACTGTGAGGATACAATCGGTCATGAGATCTGTATCCCAGTAATTTACTTTAAAAGCATGATCGAGCACTTCGGCTACTCCTGATTGCTTGGAGATAATCACTGGTGTCCCGTGGGCAATAGCTTCCAGTGCAACGAGTCCGAATGGCTCGCTAATGGAAGGCATCACGAAGCAATCGGCAGCGCTGTAGAGCGATTGTGCTTCTTTGCTGTTCACTTTGCCGGTGAAGATCAAACTATCTTGAAGACCGAGAGCGCATGCCCTCTCGATGAGTGTTTCCATCATCGCACCATCGCCAGCCATCACGAATTGGGCATCGGGGCGTTGCAGGCGAACTCGATGTGCGATCTCTAAAAATTGCCATGGGTTTTTTTGAACAGTGAGGCGTCCGAGGAACAGAATCAGTGGGCGTTTTACATTTCCTTTTTTAGCAATCAATGTGGGCCTGATTTGTGAGCCATTATGATCGTGACCGTTATGGACCACGCTTATCTTTCTTTCCGAAATTCCGTAGTGTGTCTGTAGCATATTTTTTGTGTATCCACTTACGGCGACTACATGATCCGCACGCAGAAGTCCGCTTCGCTCACGTTCAGCTATCCAGGGGTTTGGATGAAAATCTGTGCGATCCAGTTCCGTTGCATGTACGTGCGCCACGACAGGTTTTTGATGATGCTTCCCTGCAATTAGCCCTGCTTCGTACGTCATCCAATCATGGCAGTGCACGACATCTGAGTGTACATCTTTCGTCATATCGACAGCCAAAGCGGTAAAGCTTTCTACTGCATTTCCTAAATCGGGACCATACAATTCATTGATGCGATCCATGGGGACGCGAGTGCTGATCGTGCGTGCTGAAAATGAGTCGAAGGAATCGTAGGGTTGTAGGCTGCTTTGCACGTAGACGGTGCGCAGTTGCTCAGAGGTAGGGAAGCGAATATCAATACCGTCCTCTTTACCTCCAGCGGATGGAAGAACCAGCGTTACTTGTACGCCATGATGCATCAGTCCTCGCACCAAACCCTGGCAGGCAACACCCAGTCCGCCAGAGTGACGCGGAGGATATTCCCAGCCAAACATGAGGGTGTGGAGAGACATGTGTATGTGTGTTTCGCGCATCGCGCGTAAATCTCTTGATTATACCAGAAAAACCCATTTCTAACGAGCCTCATGGAGAGTATTAGATACTTATTTAAATTTAGGTCAATAATTTGCTGCATTGAAATTATTGAATGCGGTTTGCATTTTGCACTCGTTTTGCCTGAAGGTTTTTTGCTTTCTGTGATTCATGTGCGTTCACAAGCACCCCAAAACCCACGAGGCCAAAAATAACAATGATGGCCATATGAACAATACGCTGCATTTCCGCTCGTATTTGTTCTGGATTTTTTCCGTCTGGTAATACGATATTCTTCATATTTTCTTCAATTCTTTGCAGAACAACCGAGGGCAACGGGGTGTCATCTGTTGTACACGTGTCGTATGTTTGTATAGATTCAGCGATTCGCAATCTTTCTGGGTGATCGGTGACCGATTCAAAATAATTTCTCATGAGGGTCACAGTGAATTGCAATCTAGTTCTGGTCAATGATAACGGCCTTATATTTCCAAACCTGGCACCTGCTTGCGCAAAAGTGCTATCACACGATCCAGATCGTCATTCACCATCACATGATCAAATAAATCTTTGCGTTCGTGGAAGAAAGCCAAGTCTTTTTCCGCGTTATTGAGGCGCAGAGCAATCTGTTCCTCTGTTTCGCGGCCGCGATTGCGAAGCCTGCGCAGTAAATGGCTTAACATTGCGCGTTTACTCTTTCCAGGCGGCATGAGGCCACAGCTGAGGATTGAGCGGCGTCCGTAGTGCTTGGCCAGGCCCTGGAGCAGATGCATTTCAGTGATGACGACGGGCAATTTCCCATTCTTCCAAATCTTTTCAATATCAGCGCTTCGATATCCATACCAACGGTCTTCCTCGGCTGCAGGGAGTTTTGCGGCGGCAACAATTTCTTCTTTCTCCAACATCTGTGCAAATTTTTCTTTGGTGACATACGTGTATTCATCTTCATCACCTTTTTTGCGCATGCGAGTGGTCACAATTGGCACATGTTCGATGTACTCGTTGCATGCTTGCAAAAGTAAACGTGAGACTGTTGTTTTTCCAACCCCCGATGGACCCGTGAGAGCGAGGATGTATCCTGGGAATACAGGATCCTCTGTTTTTGGCTGCGGGATGGCCTCTTCGTAGGCTACGTCGTACAGCCTGAGCTTCTCAGGATTCACTTGTTGCAGCCTCATTCTTGGGACCAATTGCATTCCAATTTTTGGGTGTTTTATGAGTAGTGGGGCAAGCACATGTGATCCATCTTCCAGCTGTACAAGCCCGATTGTACGTGGAGAAGTTCCAAATTCTGCAGGTGGATGTGCAACAACCGTGAACGAAACCAGGGAACCGTTCTGCAGTTTTTTTGCTCTCTTTTTGAGAGCACGTGCGGCGATGGAAGGAGAGGAATGCATACTTAAGCGGAGAGATTTTCTACAATATGAACGCCACAGGTAGCACACGCACCACCAAAGTTGTGTGCCATGCCGTACCGGGCGCCAGAAGAGGTAAGTTGCTTTTTTATATCACAAATCTGTTTGATGCCCGTTGCGGCAACGGGATGACCACATGCTTTCAGTCCACCACTTTTATTCACCTGAATTCCTGTAGAATTTTTGTTCTCAAATAAATTTTTATAGATCTGAATCCCTTCGCCTGGATCTGCAAAACCGATGTCTTCTAGGTTCATCACAGAAGCGATAGAAAAACAGTCATGTGTCTCCAAAAATTGCAGATCGGATAGCTTGATTTCGGCTTCCTTTAGCGCTCTTTCTGATGCATCTTTGGTGGCAGAAAAGGAAGTGATCGTAGGGCGTTTGGTGAGTGACAATGCATCGCTCGCAATCTGCGATGCTGCCATGCGCACGGTGCTCTGATGTGCGGTAGAAAGAATACATGCAGCTGCTCCATCACTAATAGGAGAACAATCGAGAAGACGAAGTGGATCGGACACAAACGCACTCTTGCTCACGGATTCTGGTGACACTTCCATGCGGAACTGTGCAAATGGATTTTCTAATGCATTTCTGTGATGGAGCGCACTCACAATGCTTAAGTCTTCACGCGTGAGACCGTACTCGTGCATATATCTGTTCGCGATGAGCCCAAAAATACCAGGGAAGGTGAGGCCACAAGGTCTATCTGTTTCACTGTCTGCTGCACCCATCAGAGCGGAAGCCACTTCATCTACCGAAGCATCGGTCATTTTTTCTACTCCTATTACGAGGACCGTCTGTGCTCGTCCACTTTCCAGCATCGCACATGCAGTATGCAGTGCAAATGCTCCTGAACCGCAGGCGGATTCCACTCTCAAGGCTGGTGGATGGTGAGGTAACAACGATGATGCAATCGATCCTAAATGTGCTTGGCCATTTACGAGTTCTCCAATCATATTAACCACAATCACCAAATCTATGTCTAGCGCTGTGCACGGCGCAGAATCGAGTGCCTTCTCCACTGCATCTTCCATCAGATCGCGGATACTTTTGTCCCAATGTTCGCCAAAGGGAGTTTGGCCGGTGCCGATGATGGAGATATTTGATTGAATAATGCTGGAGGAAGAATGAGAGGCGAGGAGGGTTGGGGACTAGGGACTAGGTATTTAGCGTGAGAGAGCGTGGGAGTGATCGAGGTATTGGCTATATGTTAAATATTCTTTTTCTCGTTCGTCTGGGGCGAGAGCTACTCCGTCTTTGAGCATCGTCATTAAGAATGCGTCTGAGCCTGCTCCGGAGCCGTAGGATACAAGGAGGATCTTCTCATTCTTTTTTGCATGTTCTAGAACTCCGGTAAGACCAAGAGGGGAACAGGCACTGTACGTATTTCCAATCTGGGACACAATAAATCCGTGTTCTAGTTGTTCGCGGGTGATGCCCAATTTTTTTGCTACTTGCGAGGGGAATTTTGCGTTGGGCATATGGAGGATGACGTGCTGGATTTGGTCTAGTGTCACGTTCGCCGTTTCCAAAATTCCTCGCACTGCTTCTTTTACATGGCGGAAGTATCCTGGCTCACCTGTAAATCTTCCCGCATGCCGTGGATATGTTTCATCCGATGCTCTCCAGAAATCGGGAGTATCGGTGGTAAATGAAAGTGTTGCGTCAATTCTACACAGCGCATTTTTGGCATCTGCTGGGCCTAAAATGATCGCTGCTGCCCCGGCTGCCGCCGTGTATTCCAATGCATCGCCGGGACGAGACTGTGCCGTATCTGTACCAATTGCCATGCCGTACTCAATTTGTCCGGATCGAACCATGCTATCTACAATTTGCATTCCCGCTGTACCCGCCTTGCATGCAAATTCTAAATCGGCACAGTGAGAAAACGGATGAAGTTCTAACGCAGAAGCAATCATCGAGCTTGTGGGCTTCACTGCATACGGATGGCTCTCCGATCCCACAAAGATCGCAGAAATTTCGGACGATTGAATCTCTGCTGTTTCGATAGCCTGCTTGCCTGCCTCAAACGCCATTGTGAAACTATCTTCATCTTTTCCAGGCACACTTTTTTCTGTCACCCCCAGCGCACTCACAATCGTTTTAGCATCTTGTTCCCACTGTTCTGCAATCCTTTCCGCTTTCAGCCTAAAACGAGGTATATACCTGCCAAAACCGATGATGGCGGAGTGGGACATCTGGAAGAGTGTAGCATGGGAAAAGGGGAGGAATCAGAAGAATCAGACGAAACAGAAGGGTCAGAGGATAAAAGGCTATTTTTGGCAATTTTATGCCTTTTAGACTCAGTTTAAGCAAAATCTACCTCCCAAGCTCCTTGTGAGCCCTTGCCAACTGATGCCCTGCCTGAGCTGCTAAAAGTGAGATTTCACCAGCTAAAACCGCTGCTCCAATACTCTCAGCAAGCTGAGCTTTTGCATGGAGTTTTGTTTTATCTTTCAGGAGCATTTGTAAGCACTGACTCTGCGCAGGAAGACTAGTTCCACCACCTAGCACACCAACAATGATTGCTGGGAGACGAACAGTCACTTTAAGGCCATCATCCGTTTCTTCTACATATGTATCCGAAAGTGATCCCTCCACCACGTGTGCAGCATCTTGTCCTGTTGCGAGATATAAAGCGGCGATGATATTGGCTGTGTGAAGATTTCTGCCGATGGCACCGGCAAGTTCGGAACCCACTTCTAATTTTGCTTTCGCAACTTTCAGCATTGCTTCGGGTGAAGATTTGAGAACTTCCTCAATCGTCTCTTTTGAAAGAAGTGTTTCTGCAGTTACTTCATATCCTCGTCCGTGTTCGTATGTGCGAAGGCTTGGTTTTTTATCGCTGTCCACATTTCCTGCGACTGTCACAAACTCTGCATGGTTCGACAGGCTCACCATGACAGACTCGCCCCATTCGCCTACGGCCTGTGCTGCAATCGTGATCATATTCATGCCCATGGCTTCATCGGTGTCTGCGTAGAGAGTGAGGAACACATGTCCTTCTGCTGCTTCAATTTCATGACTAATAATCGAGAGATGATCACTCGTTTCCTCTGCAATCTTTTTCCATTCAGATTCTCGAGTTTTTAATGAATTGGAAAATTCATTTGCTGCCTTTCCTACTTTCCATGCGATGGATCTACTGATGCCATGATGAATCGAGGATGTGCGTGCTCCTGAAATTGAAACAGCTTTGCATCCACGATTCACACTAGCGACGAGTGCACCTTCCGTTGTTGCAAGAGGTAAGTGAATTTGTTTTTCTTCTTTGCTACTAAAAAAGACTCTCAGCGGGCCTGCATACCCAATAGGAATAGGAACAGTACCAAACATCTGCTCACAATTTTTTTCGTCTGCGTGACCAACCCGTTCTGGAGATGTGCGAACATTGCTCAAGTCGAGATTGAGTTCAGTTTCAATTCTCTTCCTGCGTTCGTTTACGCGATCGGAAGAGGAAAGGCCGGAGGGGAGGGTGCGGAGGTCCATGGAATGGAATTCTAGAGGAATTGAGGAAGAATGGCAGGAGGTATGAGGTTGTCACTCGGATACCCCCATCCCCGGCCCTTCCCCCCATCCTCCTTCGCTAAAGCTACGGAGGACAAGCGGGGGAAGGGAGTTCATTAAAAAACATTCCCTCCCCCGAGGGGGAGGGTGAGGGTGGGGGAAGACGATCAGTGCTTCATTTTTCTCAAGATTTTCAATACATCTTTCGCTGGCATTCCTACCCTTTTACCTCGATCAGTAAAATCTACTACTGTTTCCCCATTCTCCTTTTTCATCTGCCGTACTCTGGAGCACTTTTTTGTCAGAGATTTTAGACATAAAGCAGGGATTAAAGAGTAGTTGAAGTGTTCATTGTAGAGTACATCTAAGCAAGAATTTTTCTTTATTTAAAGAATTGCAGCCCCCGGTCCCACCTTTGTCACAAACACACTGCATCCATAGTTCTTCTGTGTTTCTGCAAATTCTTGCACCACCTTTACTGCATCTGATTCACAGATGAGATGCACCGTTGGTCCTGCATCCATGGTGTAGAGAACAGGCAGATGTTCGCTCTCACGAAGGGCTGTGATCTCTTTTAAAATACGATGTGTATCAGAAGTGAGATATTTGAGAGGAGGCGTGCTTGTTTCCATCACATGATGCATATCCAGGGCATCTTCTTCTGTGACTGCTCTCAACTTCTCAAAATCCTTTTTCAGAATGGCATCGACACATTCTTTTTGACGTCGTGTGCGAATGGCTTCAATCCGATCTGCAAAATATGGGCTTGTGGGAGCCAATTCATGGCCTTCGGTAGATCCCACTTTCTTTTCGTCATGCGAGGGAACAATCACGATATCGTGGAGCATCCAATGATTCTCATCTGCAATTTGTTTCCCCTTTGCAGCATCAATATCGTTTCCTGTTCCAGCATTGAGTGCCGCATATCCTCCAAAAATACTGCGAGCGGCCGAGCCTGAACCTAAGCGAGCAATCACACTTGTTTGTTCTAAGGTGAGTTCCAGAACTGACTGCACTAATCCGGCATACGCTTTTGCGAGGCAGCTAAATACTGCAGCTGATGATGCAAGGCCGACACTAGAGGGAATATGTGAACGAACAATCAGCGAGACCGAGTGTGGGATTGCATCTGCAACACCTAATTTCTGAAAATACTCACGCGTCAGATCCAGATGTTTTTGGAATCGAGCGAGCTGTTTTTCTGTCAGGATTTTTTTGGATCCATCGATCTCAAAAGATTGCACACGCAATGCATCAGCATGGTCGATATCTATTTCGACAGTCGGGGAATCGAGAGTGATAGAAAGCGAATCAGCGGCTGGCAATCGCGTTTTATTATTGCGATTTCCCCAATATTTAATGAGCGCGATGTTGGGAGTGGAACGTGCAGTTATTGGCATCCTTATAGAAAAAAGAGAGGCAGTGTAGCATCAAAATTCTCGATTGTCGCTTTGTCAGTTCCCACTGCCAGCACCATCCCACCTCCTCCCGTCCTCCCTCCCGCTCCAATCACTTTCGCCGCACCACCTTTTTTTTCAATTTGCACTATCAAATCTTGAACATTCTGTGGCACCACCCCTAAAGCAACCTGGGCGCGATGATGATCTGGAAAAACAGCGAGAGGAGATTCGCCGCTAAGTAAGCGATCGGTGCACTCTCCAATTTTTTTGAGGGAATCTTCCACTTCATCTTTGCGTTCTTTTATCCAATTCACAAGTTCTGCAGTGGTTTCCCCTGGCATTCCTGTATCAATCAAAAGAGCATTCTCTAGTAGCTCATGTGTGTACTCCACAGCTTGAGGTTTCTCGCCTTTCATAAAGCGTAGAGGCTGATTATTCCAAATGACTGCAAAATCGAGACCACTATTACCGGGATTCACAGTGTCCTCAATTTTTCGTGCCACTTCGAGGCTGTCATCTCCAAGCAATGTTTTTGTAATGGCAATCACGGCAGCAGTAGAAGAACCCATGCCTTTTCCAAGGGGGAGTTTGCCTTCCAAGGTGAGGCGCCCACGAATGGCATCTTTTTTATGCATGGCACATTCAGCAACAATATGCGAAATATAGATTTTCCAGCGGTCATCCAATTTGGGAAGATCTACAGAGAGTCCCGTGGAGAGAACATCTTCTTGATACTCGGCTTTGAGGCCAATGGAAGAGGGGATTGCGAGGCCTGGATAACCAAATACCACAGCGTATTCGCCGCTGAGGATTATTTTGCCGGGGGCAAATGCTGAGCGTGTCATGAGCCGAACCTGCGCGTTCTTTTTTGGAAAAATTCTATGGCCGACTCCAGATCATCTGTATTGAAATCTGGAAAAAATGTATCAATGAATGTCCACTCGGCATACGCAGCCTGCCACAAGAAAAAGTTGCTTGTGCGCTGTTCTCCAGATGTGCGAATGATCAGATCGATATCTGGAAGTTCGGGATGATCAAAGTGTGAACGGATAGATTCTTCAGTTATTTCTTGAGCATGCATTTTTTGAACCGCTCTCACTACTTCATCTTTGCCCCCGTAATCCACAGCGAGGTGCAGTGTAAAATCCGTAAAATCTTTTGTTTCAGCTTCAATTTCTGCAATGAGTGAAGCCAACGAAGGCGGAATACGATCTTTTCTCCCTGAATGCACAAAGCGAGTGCGATTTTTTTGAAAGACAGCGCGTTCCTTTTGCAAATATGTTTCTAAAAGATCCATCAATTTTTCCACTTCTTTGGGGTCACGCTTCCAATTCTCTGTAGAAAAACACCACACCGTTAGAATATCTACGCGAGGATCTTCTCTGCACCAATCCGTGAGTGTGCGAAAATTTTCTACAGCCTTCTCATGACCTTTCCAGGGGAAAAGAGTCCGCTGCTTTGCCCATCGCCTATTGCCATCGGGAATGATCGCAATGTGAAGCCCCGACGATTTTATTTCTTCAGCCATTTCAGAACTAGAGGAAGGCCCAAGTGAAACCATGGGGCGTAGTCATCGGGATTTTTTGCCATGTCAGCTTGAAGATCATCAACATTGATCCACTTATGTTCTGCCACTTCATCAGCATTTGGATGCAGAAGCACATCGTCCACAGAGCCTACAAGGAGAGTGACATGTTCGTGCTCAACGCCACGTTTTTTGGGGTCTTCTGCGCGGTACACGTAGCTTGCTGCGGTTGCGAGTGAACAACTAAAACCAAGCTCCTCAAATAAGCGCCTTTTACCAGCGGTAACAGCATCTTCACCTTCTTGTGGGTGACTGCAGCAGGTATTAGCCCATATGAGCGGCCAGAGCATCTTTTTTTCGCTTCTCCGTTGTATAAGAATCTGTTGCCCGCTATTCCTGAAAACGTACACAGAAAATGCACGATGCAGCAGACCGCTGCCAGTATGAGCTTGTATGAGATCGGCAGTTCCCGTCTTTTCGCCTTTCTCATTCACCAGTATCACAGTTTTTGGCATAGAGGGAGTATAGGGGGCGGGCTCGGGCTCGGGCTAGGTGTTTTACGAAAAGAAACCGACGAAACCGACCTGTCGGCCGTAGCCACTGTGGTGTTGTGACTTTGCCTTGTTATCTCTGAAAATGAGCAAAAGCTGGCGAAGGCTGAGGAATCCGACCTTCGTCGGCCATAGCCACTTTGGTGTAATAGAACATTGTTCATTCTCGTGATGCAGACTACGGTCGGCGACGGCCGAAGAAACCAAAGAAAAACATCACCCCTCAGAGCGCTCGTTAGGAAGCGCGAGCCCTGTGGAAATACTTCCATGGACCCGCATGTAACCCTTCGACACGGCTCAGGGTGACATGCTGAGGTTCTGCACGTTACCTTCCCCTCCCGTCGGGAGGGGCCAGGGGAGGGGGTCTGTAAAATATCTTACTATCTCCTGCGCTTCTTGCTGCTTTTCTTCTTTCCTTTCTTCGCCGCGCGCTTTGGCTTCTTGCTCTTCACTTTCTTTGCCTTCCGTGCTGATTTCTTCGCGGAAACTTTCTTCACTTTGGCCTTTACGGTTTTCTTGGCCTTTTTGGCTTTCTTCATTTTCTTCACAGGCTTCTTTTTGGCTTTTGCTACAGATTTCTTTTTCTTCGTTGCCTTCGCCTTTTTCTCAGTTTTTTTCATAGGTTTTGCGGAAACCTGCTCAGGTTCCTTCCGCTTAGGCAGTATTTCCTGCACCTCTTCCTGCACTTTCGTTTCTAAAATTTCTGCAACTTCTTTGGGAGATTCTTCCGTTGGAGTTTCTCGCTCCACGAGGTTTTCCAATGTCTCCTTTGCAAGCGCTTGCTGTTCTTCCTCTGTGGCTTCAGAAACCTCTATCTCTGGAGCTGTGCCCACAGGAAGCGGCTGATTCCAGGTACTAAACACACCTAAGTTAGACCACTGTGACGTAGATCCAGTGATGCCTGCCCGTGGGTCACTCTGTTTAGAATTGTTGTTTGAATCAGCGTTTTTCATATGGAAGAATGAAATGTAAAAGAGGCTTACCTTAATCTACTCACTTCCAAATCGCAAACATCGAATCCAATTTATAATAGAAATACTGTTGCAAGACCTAAAAATGTGAAGAAACCAAATACATCAGTTGCTGTGGTAACAAACACCGCACTTGCCACTGCGGGGTCGATTTTGAGAGCACGCAGAGTGAGGGGAATAACTGCTCCTGCAATGCCAGCGACAACCATATTGATCATCATAGAAATACCCAAAATGAGGCCTATAGCAGGATTTCCTCCTGAAATGTAAATGATTGCGGCTGCAATAGTGCCGGTGACGATTCCATTGGAGAAGCCAGTCATCATTTCTTTTGTGATGAGGTGCACACGCTGACGAGCGTTCACATCTCCCAGGGCAAGGCCGCGCACTGCCACTGCCAGCGTTTGCGTGCCCGCATTCCCGCCCATGCCCGCTACAATAGGCATGTATGCAGCAAGGACAGCCAATTGAGCAATCGTGCCTTCAAAAAGATGAACGACTGAGGACGCTAAAAAGGCCGTTGCCAAGTTGATCACAAGCCATTTGTAACGCATTCGTATGGCTGTAGAAGCAGGGCCAAGTAGTTCTTCTTCGGGGCTTACTCCCGCAAATTTCAGCACATCTTCTGTAGCTTCCATCTGGGCAATTTTCAAAAGATCGCGCAAGTGAACAACTCCTATAAATTGTTCGTTCTCATCTACAACTCCAAACACTTCGCCCTTTTCTCGCATGGCTACGCGCACTACTTTTTCCTGGTCTGTGTGATGTGGGAATATATGAAGATGGTGCATCACTTGGTCCACCGTTTTTGTGCCCGGTGCCAGCATCAAGCTTTTATACGGTATAAACCCCTGAGATTTTCCTTTGCTATCCATCACGACCACCATTGGCGTTTGCCGCTGTTCGGCAACATGCGCACGTACGAGTTCCGATACCTCCCTCAAAGTCATCGTGGGATTTACTGTTATAAAATTCAGATCCATTAATCCTCCTGCCGTCTCCGGGTTAAAGGTGAGGAGCTTTTCTATCTTTGCTTTCTTCTGTGGTTTTAAATGACTTAAAATCGTTTTTCTGCGTACGTCGGGTAGAAACTGCAGAATATCTGCTGCATCGTCTTCTTCATTAAAATGCACAAATCGTGCAATGGTCATATCGGACAAACGAGGCATCACAAATTCTTTATTTTGTTCAGATAATTGCACCATGGTATCTGCTTGCATTTCAGGCGGAAGTAATGCAAATGTCTTCCGTTTTCCATTGGGTAAACGGTTAATCACTTGTGCTATTTCCTGAGGCCGATGCCGCATTAAAAGTGCCTTCAGCTTCTTATCATCTTTTGCTGCAAGGAGCCCATCCACTTGATCAATGAAGGGAAGTGAAGACATAGAAGAAAGAAGGATACTCTGGACGCCCCCACGCTTTTACAACGCAGGCCGAGTCCGAAGTGCACCTATTCTAGTCCTTGGGTGCTGGGGGAGCGCAACAAGAAAGAAGGAAACAGAGGAATCAGATTCTTTAGAAGAATTTATTCCTTTGCTTCATCCAAAGGTCTACTTCTAATAATGAGAAGCAGCCTCGAAATTCCCCAGGCGAGCAGCATGTAGATTGCTGCAGCTACAAGTGTGGAGGGTTCAAAGATATTCTGAATACCTACACCTGAGGCTGCAGTGCGTGTAAACGTACCCGAGAAAGGAAAGAGCAGAATAGCTGAGAAGAAGTACACAAAAGATACAAACCAGCTTTCGGGGTTTGCACCAAACAATTTAAAAAAGAAGCGAATAAGCAAAAATGCTTCTATCACTCCCAACCCAAAATAAATGAGCCGATATGCGCGGTGAGTGCGTAGGCTAAGTTCGTATGCAGATTTGCGAGCAACGTCGTCTTGGAGGATTACGGTATCTTTCATGGCCGTTAGTATAGAGTAATAGGGCTTAGAGTAATAGAATAATAGGGTGATCATTTTTACCTATCGGATGAGGATCCTATTATTCTTATTCCTCCTATTACTCTAATATTCTAATCCCTATTATTCTATTTCATGTCAGAATTCTTTACATCAGAGAAGTTCCAGAATTTTCTCGCCTACGAATGGGCTGGGAATAGCATGTATGAACTTTTGATTGCGGTCCTGTTGTGTATTGGTCTTCTTCTGATTATCCAGCTCTTTTTGCGTATCGTGTTTAGGATGCTACAGAAGGCAGCGGAGAGAACAAATTTCCGTCTCCCACTACTCGTCGTTCACTTTCTAGAAAATGTACCGCTGTGGATGTGGACGGTGCTTGCCATTACAGGCACTGCCCATTTGCTCACAGTCCCTCCTATTGCAAAGCAGATCCTT
>CAZJPS010000004.1:0-36065 GCA_964548055.1 uncultured Candidatus Peribacteria bacterium | reverse complement strand
CCGCACAGACTATATGAGAAACCACACAGTGCTTTATCGCGCTTGGCAAAACAGAGGACCAATTTTTTTAGGATTATTAGTGTTGAGTGCTGTCGTAGGGCTAAGCGTTGCATTTTCAATTCATGGTCGTTCTCTCATGAATGAGGAATTACGTGAGCGTCTTCGTACAATGGCTGCCATTGCGGCACTGCAGTTTCCTGCTTCCGATGTAGATCAGATTCATACGCTGGATGACATTAAAAAAAATGTGTACGTAGATATGGTACGTAAACTCAATGATATTCGTACACAGAACGCAGACATTCGATTTATTTATATTCTGCGTCCTAAAACAGAAAATGAATTTGAATTCGTGTCCGATGCAGATTCGTTATATCCCACTGCCATTGTGGATTTGAATAAAGACGGAGTTCTTAATGATGAGGATCAGCCTGCCCCTCCTGGGACTTCTTATGATGTCACAGATATCCCCATCATTCATAAAGCAATGCATTATCCTGTTGCCATTGAAGAACCGTATTCCGATCAGTGGGGAACGTATATGTCTGGCTTTGCGCCTATTCGTGATACGAAAGGAAATGCAATTGCAGTACTGGGTATAGATATAGATGCCAGTCGCTATGCACAGCTTTCCAATCGCATTCTTTCCCCTGCGGCCTTCATTTTTATTTTGATTGGTGCACTTGGAACCGCGAGCTACATTGTGCTTTCTATTTGGAGAAAGAGGTTGGATACATGGAAACGAGTGGATGAAGAGAGAGCAGGTCTTTTAAAGCTCACATTCCATCAAATCGGACAGCCCCTGACCATTTTAAAATGGTCAATTGAATCTCTTCGTGATAGTAAAGTTGCTGTAAAAAAAGATGCAGACGTGATGGCGCACATCGAGCGTATGGAAGATGTTGCAACACGTTTTGATGGAATTTTTACAGCACTTCATAATGCTGATCTCGTTCATGAGGGAATTCTTACATACACTTCTACTGTCACATCATTGTCTCCAGTTATTGAAGAAGTGATTCAAAAATTAAAATTCCGTTATTCAAAGAAGCAGCAAATAGTGAATGTAAATGTGAGCCCTAACCTTACCCTCTCCCTTGATCCCACTCTTATTGCGGGAGTAATAGCAGAACTAATTGGGAATGCGATAGATTTTTCTCCTAATCACAGCGAGATTACGGTGCATGCTTTTCGTACTCGTGCTGGAGTGCAGGTGAGTGTGTCCGATCATGGTTGTGGCATACCAGTGGGTGATCTTTCGCGTATTTTCCAGGAATTCTCTCGCGCTTCCAATGCAGCTACTGCTAAGCCTGATGGCTCCGGCCTCGGCCTCTACATCGCCCGCGGCATCATAGAAAAAGCAGGTGGCCGTATGTGGATAGAGAGCCAAGAAGGAAAGGGGACCACGGTTTCCTTTACGCTGCCGTTTCAGGAGAAGTAAGAAAGAATTTTGTGGTTGTTTTAGTAGAGACGCAATAAGCTGTGTGTTAGAATGCTTGTCTCTGCTCTCTCACATCGCCGTAGCGTACTACTGGTATAACAATTGTCGCGAAGTTGGGCTCTGCCCAACTAAGTGACTCTCCTCCGGAAAGGATAGCTCATGAAAGGAAAACCCAAAGTTTGCCTTTCATGCCTTATGGGGATGACCCACCTTCGCCTCTGGGCTACGGTGGCCGGGAGGAGGAAGTAAATTTTTCTTCCAAAGGTCTTTGTTATTACACCTCTGGGGATGACAGGTTTCGACAGCGTGACTACTGGTGTGCGATCGCTTCTGTTCGGGATGGCAACGGTTCCCGTTACCCACATGTTGCAAACCATAGATGCAAACTCATCTATCCTCGCAAAGGCTCGCGAGATCGTTGGCAAGCTCACGCTTCCATCTTTCGAACCAGCCTTCGCGTAAGTTTCCCCTTTGTGGAAACACGTCTCGCCTCCCACTCCTGCCTAAGGGGATGAGACGTCACTAGCAGGACGAATGGTTCATCGGATGTTGTGAACCTTTTGTATTCTAGACATCAACCCTCGCTCCTTTTCTCTGGTCTTCTCTCAGAGGATGCGAGAACTGAGAAGGCCATAACAGTACAAGTATCCGCATCACACGTTGGACCCGGGTTCAAATCCCGGCATCTCCACCATATTTCGATAACTGATTACACTCACTTTGGCCTATTTTGTCCTGGCGTGCCGTATTTTGAGCGAGCCGTCAGAACAATCTTCACTGCTTCTGCTCTATTAATCAGATCATCTGGTCTGAAGTAGCCAGTCGGTTTGCCGTTACTATCTGTGTCGCCAGTAAGCACTCCGTCTTCGGTAAGCTTCAAAATGAAACTATTCCATCCCCATCCCGTCGAGCCATCCTGATAGGTGTTCTGTATGGAAACATCTTTGTAGGGATTTTCATAATCGCTTTGGATTATTTCTGTTCTTTGACCAGGAAAGAATGCATCGACAACAATGCTTGCAACTTCTCTGCGGGTTGCTTTTGCATTTACGTCTTCTGTCGCGCCCACAAAAATGCCGAAGCCTTCAGTGGTTGCGATGCGGTAGTAAGGAGCAATCCAATATTTCATGTTGTTTTCCCATTCAGGTTTTGCATATTTCTCATAATCATAACCTGCACTTTCAACTGACATCTTTAAAGCCTCGGCCAAAGTGACATTATCCGCAGGTTTGAATAATCCCAACGATGTTCCTGATGCATCTTTATAGCCCGAAACAATGCCAAGTTCTGAAGCTTGCTGTATATGCGCTGCATACCATGCACCTGGCGGAACATCGGAAAACGTGGCTGCCAGAGCAAGTGGAATAACAAAGAAGGATGCAATAAACTTCATAGAAGATATGTTAAAGTAATTGTTCATTTCTAGATAGCCTCTATTTCAAGGCAATAAATATAATAATCAGTTACGGCATCTCCACCACTATATAGAATACAAATTGAGTTTTTGTTTATCTGAAAAGCAAAAGTCGGTTTGAAAAGATGATGGAGGTTGAGCTAACGGGACTTCAAACTAATTGGAAAGAATGGAACCGATGTTCGGCTTCATTGCCGAATCTGCCAAAAAAGCGTAAAAATGTAGCATGTTAACCCACCTCATTGCAGCGGCTATAGGAGGAGCTATCAGTGGGTTCATTGTGTTTTTATGGAGAAATACTGCTGTCCTTTCGGCACGACAGAGCCTGCAAACAACATCCGACCAGTATGAGCAGCGATTGTACGTTTGGTCAGATGAAGGATTCCCCAAAAATGAACAGGGAGAGATCGTCTGGGACGACCAAGTAGGAGAGGCAAGCCAAAACCAGCAATCGAAGTGATTGTTGACATTTTAGCGATTTGGAGTACTTTTGTCTGCTATGGAAACACGCGTCCTGTTTGCCACAGATGTTCATGGCTCCGATGCCGTCTTTGATCAGTTCTGCGATGCAGCTGATTCTCAACTCAAACCCGATGTTCTCATCATTGGTGGCGACATCATGGGCAAGGAGGTTGAGCTTGTGATCGTCAAAAATGGGAGATACTTCACGCGGCTTGGCAGCATGACCGAAGATGCCTACCGCAACTATGAGCGGCAGCTTGCCGAGCGAGGAAAGTACACGCACATCTGCTCATCAGAGGACGAATACCGCGCTGCGACAATGAGAGGTGACGTGTCTATGGAGGCGTTCCAAAAAGCCTCATCTGATCGCCTTACTCGATGGATGGCAGTCATGGACAGGAAGTTCAAGGGTTCTGGGCGCAGGGTGATCGTGAACACAGGGAATGATGACTACCCTTACACAGATGACATTCTGAAAGAGAGCGAAGTTGTGCAGTTCCCCGAAGGGAAGGTGTTGGAGTTGGACGAAGCTGGTTTGCAGATGCTCTCTTGCGGCTGGTCGAACAAGACACCATTCAACACTGCGCGTGAGTGTTCAGAGGAAGAGCTTGCAGCCAAGATCGCAGCAATGACGGGACAGGTGCATGACATGGGAAAGTGCATCTTCAATCTGCATGTACCGCCTTACAAAACGAAAATAGATGTTGCTGCTGGCGCAGGTCATGTCGGTTCTACCGCAGTCAGAGATGCGATCTTGCAGCACAAACCCGCTCTCGGATTGCATGGTCACATTCACGAAGCTCCTGGCACAGGCTGGGTAGGTGAAACTCCATGCACGAATCCTGGCAGCCAATACGAGTGGGGCAAAATGAGCGCAGCCTATGCTGTCTTCAAAGATGGCGTTCTCGACCCTGAACAACTGTTCATCACTGATGGCAAAAAGATGAAGCAGCAGGTGAAAGACCCTTGGAGAAGGTGGTTCCGCAGCATGTGGGCGAAGGTGAGAGGCAAGTAGGACGCTCTCTATCAGTGTTCTATTCACTTCCTGTGAGAGGCAGGGACGTGGTTGTTATGCAGTAGGAAGCTCAAATCCCAGCCTTTCATAGCAAGGGACAAGGACGC
This sequence comes from uncultured Candidatus Peribacteria bacterium, assembly GCA_964548055.1. Lineage (GTDB taxonomy): Bacteria > Patescibacteriota > Gracilibacteria > Peribacterales > Peribacteraceae > CAZJPS01. The sequence goes on along the minus strand of CAZJPS010000004.1, from coordinate 31,626 downwards.
TGTGCCACTCAAAGATCGCGTTTTGTAGCTGGTTCCAACTCTGACGTATCATGTCCACCATTGATCCCATAACTGATTGAACGTTTGGGAAATTTTTATTCTTCAGATATTTTTTCTGGGTACAACATGATGGTTGGATCCAATTCATGTAATACTGCTGTTGCAAGTCTAAAATCTTCCATGACATTGTCCCAGTATCCATCGTCCAATAAATCTGACCTAGATTTATTGCTGAAATATATAAGATAAGTTCCATCACTACGCTCTTGAACTTTTCCATGAGCGAATGCATTTCTTAGTAAAATTATTTTTCGGAGCTGCTTTTCTAGCCTGTTAATCTGAGTGCCAGAAAAGGAGCGGTTTTGGGCTACAAATAAAACTGTTTTTAGCTTCGCAGAAAAGGAAAACCAATCTGACTCTAGGATCACATCATTAAAAAATTGACTCTTTTCTTTATTCGAATTCTCGAACAAAAATTGAGTAATAATTTGTGATAGCTGCTGCTCAAGCATGCTTGCAGCCCAAATTATCTTCATTCCATTTTTTCTGACCATTTCATTATTGCTTAATGCAGTTCCGAGATTAACTGGCTTTCCAGGTGTAGGCATCACCACACCGCCAATAAGTAATTTAATCTCTTTCATGCTATGGATTCTAGCAGTTGCTGGAATTCAAGCTTCAATTCAATAAGTGTAGTAATCAGTTATGGCATCTCAATCATAGTTTTTAAGCTAGAATAAAATTATGCCAAAAAGACACGGGTTGAACACCGCATTAGAATTTCCAACAATCCATTTTGGTATTAATGAAATTTGTGAATCAGTTGGCGGCTTTCCCTTTAATCCAACCACAAATTTTTTTCCAAGCGCTCTAGGATTATTTGCGCAGCATTTCAATCGAACTGTTGAGCAAAGGATATTCTACAGTTTGCATTCATTGCAGATTAATATAAATAAACATAGTGAGAATTGGGACGGAACGATGAGGTCAATTTCCGATAAGGTTCAGCGGGATAATCGTGAATATTATTCGTATCAAGCGGCGATATCGGTTGAATCCCTTTTCTTTTACTGGGGTATGTTATTAGATGATTTGGCACGTGTGATTATTTACGCAGTAGAGAAGGAGCCAAATTTAAAATCCATTTTCGGAATTCCTAAATTAGAGGATGTTCGTTTTTCTAGACTGAAAACAAAAATTTTGGAAGACGGTATTTATCCAATATTGCATTCTTTATTTATCGATTTGGATTTAGAGAACTCATGGTGGAAATTAGGATTCGATCACTCAAGAGGATTCCGACATCGTTTTACCCATTACACCGATTCTTTTAGTTTGAACGGAGGAGGGACTCCCCATGTCTGGCAGTTCAATGAAGAAGGAGTCAAAATTGATGCAGATTTTGATTATCTTGTAGTTGGTACCTTTACCCAATTTTGCAACTGGTTGGATAAGCTAGAAGAGTTTTTACGGCAGTTTTTAAGAAAAAGGGCAGCTGACGCAGGAATTGTATGGCATGAAAAATCAGAATGTCATAAATTTAAAATGTATCTAAAAATTCAAGATGTTGATAAAGAATTGAAGTTGTTCCCAAGAATCACATCTTAGATCTGAATCAAATTTCAAGGCAATAAATGTAGTAGTCAGTGACGGCATCTCCACTATCAGGCGACTTTCTGATTTTTCCAAGCAGTACACTGTTATACTCAAGTAAATATGTCTGCAATCCACTTTGATACAACACCGCTTGCCATCGGCTCGTGGACTATAGTTAGAGTGCCAAAGGCTGCAAGCGCCAAGCTTCCATCGCGTGGGATGGTGATGGTTGAGGGGACTATGAATGGTTTTAGTTTTCAAGCTCCACTGGAACCAGATGGAAAGGGGAGCCATTGGTTCAGAATTGAAAAAGATGTGCTGAAAGGTGCTGGAGTGGATGCAGGAGGAACGGCGAGTTTAGCTATAGAACCCATGAAAGAATGGCCTGAACCTACAGTGCCTGCAGATTTAAAAAAAGCTCTTGCAGCTGATGCAAAGGCGCATGCAGCATGGAAGATTGCTACGCCCGCTGCGCACTGGGATTGGATCCGCTGGATCCGTTCCACTGCACAAGCAGAAACGCGTAAGAAGCGCATCGCAGTAGCATGCTCAAAATTAAGATCGGGAGAGCGAAGGCCATGCTGTTTTAACCGTAGCATGTGCACAGAGCCCGATGTGTCGGCTAATGGTGTGCTCGTAGAGGCACAATAAAAGAAGCACAGACAAATTATTTATTTTTTCTTGGCAAAGGGAAAAACATACTCGTGCGTTTTTTATATTGCTCATAATCCGGTCTTCCTTCGTATTTTTTTTCTAACATCGGTATTCCTGAAACGAACAGTATCAAATAGGTAATGAGCAGCGGCCCGATGATGGTGACATATCCAAATGGCAGCGCCAGTGCACACAAGAAAATACCCCACCACTGCAGCACTTCTCCAAAATAATTGGGATGGCGCGTATATGCCCACAGTCCACGATCCATAATTTTCCCTTTATGTGAAGGATTTTGCAGGAACTGTTTCAATTGCCGATCTCCCATTACTTCAAAAAAGAAACCTATCGCCCACACAACGATGCCAAGGATATCAAATAAATGGAGTGAACTTGCGCTTGATGCATGAATGAACAGTACGGGTGAAACAATGACGTACAGGAAAAATCCTTGTAGTAGGAAAATTTGCGCGTAGCTTCGTATGTAGAAGTATGTCCACTGTTGCCGCCATGCGGCATAGCGGTAATCTTCGGCTTTATAAAAATTACGTTTTGTAATGTGCCACGTTAAACGAAGGCCCCACAGTGTTACGAGTACATTTACCAATACGGATCGTGCCGACTGTTCCGAGTACGCAAAAGCAAGCCACGACATAAGAACGAATCCCAATCCCCATGCGCTATCTGCAACATCGTTACGCTGTATGGCACACGCTACCAGGAACCAAATACTCATGTACAAAAAAAGAGCCAAGGCAACACTGATATACAGCGATATCATGATATTTTTTGTGCAATGAAATACGTGAGTGTGGCAACTGTTGCACCTAGTGCGGTGCCCCACAAAAGATCTACAACAGTTACAAGCAGCGGCCAATCTTTTGCAAGAGCAAGATTGGTAAGATCGTAGGTTGCGTACGTAACCAACCCAAAGAACGCTCCGCGAAGCAGAGCCTCAGACCAAGATTTTTTCTCCACCGCAGGTGCAATAACAAATACTACAAGCCCCGCTACAAAGAGTAGATAAAAGAGGATTGCAGGAATCCATTGAACATCAGATTTCAAAAGGTGGCCAATCTGTTGTTTGTAAAAATTCTTGGCAATCAATCCTAGCCACACCATATCGATAACAAAGAAGATTGGGACAGCGATGATGTAGAGCTGGGTAAACATAGTGTAGATACTACATCATCCGGCTATCGTATGCCCAATGCAGCAGCGCTTGGCGTTGCCTGCGTCTGCACGAAAGGTCGCCACGAGTGCAATTATTTTTTACTTGTGTGATGTGCCTTTTCATCGCAAGCCATCTTTTAATTTGCCGATCATCTTCTTCTGGCATGCGACGCCCTAAGTAATAGCGGCAATACCACTGAAACCAACCGCGGGGATCTGCAGGATGAATCCATCCTTTCTTTTTCCATACCGAAAGCGGCTGGCTTGCATTCACGCCAAAAAAATTTAGCGTAGGATCGTGGCGTTCATGACAAAGTTTTGCCTTCGTATACCAATCTGACGGGAATTCTTTTGTACAGTCGGTCATATACTTTCCCCCAAACACTCCAAGTTCCAGCATTTCTTTTGGTGTGAGTTCGGGGTGAAATCGTTCGTCAAAATTTTTCCCGGTAGGCTCTGTAAGCACATACGTTGCTTTTTGCATGAGATCATTCACATGAATGGTTGTCTCTCTGCTTTTTTTACTTCCCATAATTAAGGTACGTGATTGTGAGCTGCAAGCACGTTGCAAAACTTACCCAGAGCAGATACGGAATTTGCGCGTAGCTTATCCAGTATGCATGTGGATAGATTGCCACAATAGCCCAGATGAGAGTGATGAGAACAAGGAGTATATCGAAACTAGCAAGTAGGTTGCTCCGTAGCCCAAACTGAAGGGGGGTAAAGGCCAAATTTGCAATAATATTTAGTATAAATGGGAGTGTGACAATCCAAGGAACTTTCTTTTGGGCAGCTAGCATGAAGACGGTTCCATATGAAATGAAGATGCCGATATAAAGAACAGTCCACACGGGGCCAAATACAGTAGCGGGCGGAGCCCAGAAAGGCTTGATGAGCTGTTGGTACCATGCGTAGGTTTGCATGGAGATAAGTATATACCAGTGTTATTGCTTGGAGTAGTGAGTCTGGCGTTGAGCATGAAAGTGCATTCGAACATGTTCAATGATTACATGCCCAGTGGGTAGCTCTGAAATGGCTTCGTACTGTGTACCTACCACTGTATACTGTGCCAACTCTTTTCCCCTCTTTTGTATGAATACACGCGTTGGTTCAGTGATTGGCTGGATCTGTGCAGGGCTTGTTGCCTTGTTTAATATTTTTGCCGCGGTGATGAAATTTGTTCCAGTGGAACCAGGCTCACAATCGGCTGTGTTTATGGAGCGCCTTGGTACTGCAGGCCTTGAGCGTCCGTTAGGCGTGCTGGAATTTGTTATCACTGTGCTTTTCCTTATTCCTCGCACATCCACAGTCGGATTTGTGTTGATGGTCGGCTATATGGCTGGTGCACTTGCTACCAACCTCACGCATGGCTTTAGCAATATGGAAGCATTGCCCATTTATATTTCACTCCTTCTTCTTACGATCAGTGCATACTTCCGTAATCCAGAGCTTCTCAGTCGTCTTTTAAAGAAGCCTGTCACACTGTAATTTAAAGGATTGGAGAGAATAAAGGGAACAAAAGGATTGAAGGGATACGGAGGTAATACTCGAAACTCCTCTGTGATCGATATCCCTTCAATCTCTTCCCTCTCTTCAATCCTTTTTTTCTTCGTCGAGCTATACTTCTTCCCATGCACTTTGGTTTTACAAAAGAAGAACTTCGTATTCTGCGATCACTCAATACGCCTCGCAAGATTCAGGATTTTTTGGATACGCTGCGGATGAATTTTGAGGAGAACGGAGAAACAAATTTATCTCCACGCAAAGTATTACAAGAACGTCATGCTCACTGCATGGAAGGAGCGATGCTTGCAGCTACCGCATTGCGCCTTGCAGGATGGAAACCTCTTGTGATGGATTTAAAAGCGAATGGAAAAGATTTCGATCATGTGGTCGCAGTTTTTCAGATTGATAACTTTTGGGGGGCGATCAGTAAAACGAATCACGGCGTGCTTCGGTATCGAGAGCCTGTGTACAAAACAATCCGCGAACTTGCCATGTCCTACTTTCATGAATATTTTTCGGATGATGGGAAAAAGAGCCTCCGGTCGTATTCCAATCCTGTCGATCTCTCCCGTTTTGATCGGGATCACTGGATGACTGCCGAAGAAGATTTGTGGAGCATTCCGCACTACATCGATGAAGTCCGTCATTTTCCTATTCTCACAAAATCTCAAATCGCACGCTTACGTCCTGCAGATCCTTTAGAGACGAAAATAGGGGCGATGGTGGAGTGGCCTAAGCCGCGGAGGGTAGCGGAATAGCAGCTATATCTCTGGATCAAATGCTCTGAATCGTCTATAGTCTCTTCCCGTGGAATATCCCATCACTATCACCGCTTCCTACGCTTTTTTTCCTCTTTCCGAGCAGGAACTACAGGCATTGCATGAGGAACTTTTGCAGTTTGGTAAGGATCGAGGGATGCGAGGTCTTGTTCTTATAGCTAGGGAAGGAATTAACTCGACTGTATGTGGCACTCCAAGTGCAATTGCAGAATGGAAAGAGCGGCTCAGAAAACTAGAGAAAAATATCGTGTTTAAAGATAGTGGGGCAGACACACTTGTGTTCCGCCGCTGGTCTGTAAAATTGAAAAAAGAAATTGTAACAATTCGCAAAGATGATATTCATCCCCATGGTCCCCATCGTCATCTCACGCCGGAGGAGTGGAAAGAAATGATAAAGAGAGACGATGTTGTTGTTCTTGATACACGTAATCACTATGAAATTGAAATCGGAAAATTTAAAGGGGCCGTGGATCCAGGCATCCGTCACTTCCGCGAGTTTCCAGAATTTGTGCAAAAAACGTCACTCCCAAAAGATAAAAAAGTACTGATGTACTGCACGGGTGGAATACGCTGCGAAAAGGCACTTCTTGCTATGGAGGCGGAGGGTTTTAAGGATGTGTATCAATTGGAAGGTGGAATTTTGGCGTATCTAGAAAAATTTCCGCATGAAGATTTTGAAGGAGAATGTTTTGTGTTTGATAAGCGTGTGGCGGTGGATCAAAAATTGCAACCATCGAGTGTGTATCAACTGTGTTACGAGTGCGGAGATCCTTGCGTGCAGGGGAAGTGCGAGAAGTGTTGTAAGGTTTCCGCCTGAGTGCATCGTTACTTGTCACGTTCTGTCCTCATCGGATTAAAAAATCCTCTGTTGCACTTTTAAAGTCGGGTTTATAGTTTTGCAGATGCTCTTTCGCTATAGCAGTCTCCTTCGTTTTATTCCGCGTGCTCTGCTTGTTGGGATTTTGGTTATTGGTGTATGGAAGGTGAGTGCGCGGTCACTGTTTGAAGCAATGGGAAGTTTTCATAGCGATGCAGCTATTTATCTTACCGTGGCGAGGGGCCTCTTACATGGCCTTATTCCCTACAAGGATTTATTTGAAAATAAGGCCCCAGGGGTTTTTTTATTAGCGGCACTATCTATAAAACTTTTCGATGGTCCTGCATTGCTTTCCTGGCTTCAGGCAAGTGTGATTTTTTTGTTTCCATTCACGCTTGTCGTTCCTGTGATTTATATAAAGGGATGGAAGAGAGAAGCAATCCCTTTTCTATTGGTGAGTGCGATCTACGGATGCGTATTAGCTCTCTATATGGCAGATAAATCGGGCCAGCTACTTCCTGAATCTTTTGGTGCATTTTTTGTGGCGATTTTTGTGGGGTTGTGCGTTTTCATCCGTACCCGGGTGCCAACGTGGAGCATACTCGTTCTCTCTCTATTATTTCTAGTAACAGTGGGCATGAAAGAGCCATTTTTACTTTCTATGGTTGGCAGTGCTGTGCTTGTACTTGGTGCAAAGCTTGCTTTTAAAACTCTCTGGCGCCCCTTTATTTTTGCAGTGGCTGCTGGTTTTTTGTTGCTGCTCTTTCTTAACCAGTTATGGCCATACATGACGGTTCATCTTTCCCATATGCTGGGTTTTCATATATTTCATCCTTGGGGAACAGTGGGCGAACCGTGGTGGTTACGAACCATCGATGTTATTCGTATATGGAAAAATTTGTGGTCATTTTCCATTTTTTTACCATTCGTTATTGTGCTTGTGTGGGCGGCTGCGTTCATGAGCTGCATACAGCGGACAGTAGGAGCCAAACATAACATACATATATTTCTGCGGTGGCTTTTTGCAACGTGGTTGCACACGTGCGCGGTCGGCCTGACTGGTGATTTTTATTCACATCATTTTGTGTTTGCACTTCCTCTGTTTGTAGCATGTTTTTTTGTATACGTGCAGCAAAACAATGCATGGACATTCGTGCATACATTATTTGTAGGCGTCGTGATGAGTCTGTGTTCCCTTGTACTTCTATTTGCACAGAGTGATTTTTCGGGCTTGTATAAAGAATGGCAGCGTTGGGCTTTTCCCCGTCAACATGCAGCATCTATGTTAGATACAGTGATGGACGAATGTGTAGTGCAGAGATACTTTCTTCTCATCGATCGGCCCGAAGGATTGTATGGTTTTACGAAACATCTTCCGTACGGACCAATATTCACTCAGTACGGTCGATTTATTGGCGCACTTCCAAAATATATGGATGCTTTTGTCATTGCATTACAAACATCTCCTATCATGGTGATGAAGACACGCGAAGAAGCAGTTGCAATGAATGATGATACGTGGAAGTATCTAGCACAGGAATTTACAGAAACACCGTGGCCTTGCGCGGAGAATATGCAGCAGCCGTTGCCGTATCGTATTTTATTTCGCAAAACCATGGCGCGTTAGCGTGATGCAACGCTATGTTGCATCATCTTCTGTGCAACATTGCAAAGCTACTTTCTAAAATATACGTCCCATTTATCATGTATTGGCAGTAGCCCTTGTGCACAAACTGGTGGATCTTTAGCAAAGAGTTCAGTGCTACTCTGCAAATACGGAGGAAGTGGATCTCCTTTAGGTACCAAAATAACGGAGGCAAAGTCATGTACGTTTTGAGCAGTGTTCTTTTGCAATGGGTGTGCGTATCCTAGGTATTCGTGGAAGGTAGGAATGGGTAATGGACCCACAGGCGAGAAGTGCGAAAACGAAAGTTCTTGAAAGGCAACCGGCCCAAAATATTTTGTATATCCGCAGCTATTCATCAGCGCTTCAAATTTTTGCGTGATAGGAAGTAATTCGCCTGCTGTAAAATGAGAGCGATCTTTTAGGTACTGCGCATGTTTTTCACTTATCGATTGCGCAAATACGGTACTGATGAGCAGCAGGGGAATCAGAATATGTGGAATTTTCACTTGTTGTTCTTTAGCAAATACATGAATAAATAGTAGAACCAAAGAATAATAAATCGGTACCGGGAACGCGAAGTGATTAGAAAGGTAGTTTGAAATACCAACAGCAAGTGCGGCGCACATCAGTGCAACAAAAGTACAGAGCGTTGCATACACCATGCGGCGCTGCCTACTGAAGAAGAAGAAACAAGTGCCTAAGATTGCCAAGCAAAACACAATTTTTGTAATTTCCCATGGTAAAGAATAGTCAATAACATATAAGTTTGAGTGAAAGTGTACGTACGCAGCTACCGACAGAATAAAAATTGATAGTAAGGAGTAATATCCGCAAATTCCTTGCACAATGCTCACTGCTATCGATGGAGCATCGGTATTTTTACTGCGCAACGCGGGCGCAATACACCATAGTGTTGCCATCAACCATCCAAATAACGGAGTTACATAGTACGTAGTTATATTTGCGAATACCCGTCCCACTGCAAAAGTTTTTGTCCACAAGGGTTCAATACTTGTAGAGCCTACGCGTCCTCCAATCATTGCTGGCAACAGTATGGTGATGTACGGCATCAAGATTCCACTCAGTAACATGAACACGACGGCAATGCATCCTCCAATACATGCAGGGAGAACAAATACAGTTAGCAGGTCGCGTGGCCGTTTTGTGAGAATAACGGCAACTCCAATAATGGTGAGCACAAATGGCTCTTTCAAGCCTAGAGTAGCAAGTAGGAGTAGGCTGCGTATCGCAAGCATTGTTTTAGGATAATTTTTTGAATCCCATACAATGCTTAGTGCGTACAAACACCCAAATAGCGATCCAAACGATTCAGTTTGCGCTGCCCCAGCTCTATCTTCCAAAAAAGTAGCAACTACAATTCCTCCAATAATTGCTAGCAGCACTGAGAGCATTGTCCATGCAAGCGACGTTTTATTGCTTCTCACATACGCATATATTCCTAATGATCCCGGAATAATGATGTAAATAAGACCAGAAAAAAAACTCAGAAGATACTGTCCACCTGTAATAAGGAGAGAAAGCATGCTCAATAAAAACATGCCTGGTGGTTTTGATTCAAAGATATCTGTGTAAGGTCGGAGGCCATTAAGCATACCTCGTGCCACTATAAAATAGATGGCAACATCGCTGTCCATCGCGCCTCCAAATTCGTAGGTAACAATTTTGAAAAGATCATGAATGCCTTTTAGCGCTGCAACACAGCACAGTACAAGAATTACGCCCCAGAGCATTTTTTTATGCAATGACGTCATGGTGATCATTCATACAGCATGATACCGGGAAGCGCCATTGCCGTCTTTATTTTTTGTCTGGAACATATCCCCTCTCAAAATATTCTTTTTCAGCTCCTACATCATCAACATTCATTCGTTGTCCCGTGAGGATGCTTTGGGCGGCGAGTATCCCCATTTCCAGTGAATGGTCTTGATTGGTGTACCGGAATCTTCCTGGGCGTCCTATATCAAAAAAATTATCAAAAGAATCCAACCACTTCAGTACTGTCTGTACGCGTTCTTTGTATTTCAAGTCGTACAGAGGATATACGTGTGCAATTTTAAAGTGATGCACGTGGAGAACTTCTTCTTTTTTGAGAATCTTCAATTTTTCTAATGAGCGTATTGCTTTCTGAAATAATTCTTCTTTAGATGCGCGCCATATTTCATCTCCTTCAAAACAGAAAAATTCTACAAAGAGAGATGTTTTTCCTTGAGGGCAGAGAGCAGGGCTAAAATTTTTCATTTCAGAAAGTCTTCCAAAAGGGATTTCTTTATCGGGAAAATATACCCAGTTATCTGGGAAAATGCGTTCTTTATCAACCGCGAGGAATAAATATGCCTGCGAACGGAAACGCAGCCCGCGGACGGCCTCTTGTATTTCGGCTGGAGCAGCTGGTTCAAATAGCTCTAGCAGACGGGTAATTGGTATAGAGGATACTACATGCTTAGCCTGGAGTGATGTGGCACCCTGTTGTGTTTTTATTTCTACTTTTGTTACATGTTTTCCATCGTGATGGATTTTTGTCGGCTCGCTTTCGGTGAGTACTGTGCTGCCTTTTTTTTCAATTTTTTTTCGAATGGCCTCATAAATCGTGCCGCTTCCCATGGAGGGATAATAAAATGAATCAACAAGTGTTTTTGGTCCTCCTGTACGCATGATCATTTTTTTGAGCGTGGTCCATAATGTAAGCCCCCCAATACGTTGGTGTGCCCAATCAATACTTATTTCACTGCAAGGGATTCCCCAAATTTTCTCTGTGTAATTGAGCATGTTAAATTCAGCGAGGCTACGGCCAAATTGGGATATGGCGTAATCCTCAAAAGAACGTAACGGACGAGGTGAAATACTTCCTCTTGCTCGTTCCCAGATGTAATCAATCATCATGGTACAAGCGCGAACGATTCCAATTTTTTTAAACACATCACTCATGCGGATGGGATACAAATAAAATTGGCCATCCACGTAAAAGCGCGTGAGACGCTGAACTTTCTTCCATTCTTCTCCAAGCAAATCCTGAATAAAATCATACAGATACCGGTTCTTGCTAAAGAACCTATGTGGACCAATATCTGTGCGGTACGTTCCTTCTGCTTCCCTAAATTCTAATGTGCGCGCAAGCCCTCCTACCTGGCTCGTTTTTTCTATGAGAGTGACACATTTCCCTGCCTTGCTCAGTTCCATAGCACTTGCCATGCCCGAAGGCCCACCCCCTAGGATAAGCACGTCAGATGGAACAGAAGAGTTCTGCATTGGCTTGAGTGTAGCAGTCCTGTTCTTATGGCCGCCATCCACTTCTTACGCGTTCGTGCAATGTGCGTGGTGATACTTTATCCGCCTTTTTGGGGCGCTTTGTTGGGCTTGTCTTTTGTTCTGGCCGTACTCCTTCGTTATGCTCAGAAGAGGCGAAGGTTTCTTCTGTGTTCGTATCAATAACGTCTTGCATCTCAGGTTCTACAGAGAGTGCAATCGTGAGGGTCTGTGCCGTTCCAATAGTTCGACGAGCGGGGAATCGCTCTTGATTGCGAAGCCGATAGAACATCAGTGCAATGTCACTTCTGTGTAGCGTTGCTTCAGGATGCATGTTTGAGGGGATAGCATTGCGTTCTTTCATTGCTTCCATTGGGCCCTGATACCAGGGTCTTTTGGGTATGTCTTTCGATGGGTATAGGAGACCGTACGCTTTTGCGACCATCGTAGAAGCTTCAGCTGCCGTGACCTGTTTTTCAGGATAAAAATTTCCATCAGTTTGACCATTAATGATACCTGTAAACATTCCAATGCATACATGCTTGGCATACCAGGCACTGGTAGGCACATCACGGAACAGGAGACTATACGAGGCAGTATGAGTGGAAGTAATATTTGCAAAGCAGCCTTCAAAATCTTCATGTGGATACATCGTATTTACTATTCCAATAAGAAGATCAATTTTTGTCACAGTGCCTTCGGGAGCAAAATCTCCGTTTTCCAGTGCCGGAAGCACGTGCTTTGCCTGTGCGTATTCACGAGCACGTGCACTTTCTGTACCGGCTGAACTTGCAGCCAATGCTGAGGGGGTTAAGAGCACAAGACCCAATGCAAAAGCGATGCTAGAAATCAGAAATTTTTTCATACACACAAGAGAATAAAAAAGGCGTGAACTTTATCATACTTTACGGTTCTCACAATCATCACACGTGGGAAATAAGATCGGCAGTTTTATAGATGAAAAAACATTATTTCTGAGAAATTGAGTAATTTCTTACATTTTTGTTTGAACATGCATTTTTTCTTTTTAATAAGGTCTGAATGCACAAAAATGAATAAAAAAAGTATCCATAATAAAAAATTAAGATGTAACAAAAAAATGAAACATATATTTAGGCTAATATTAGCTCTGAATGGAAATTATATTTGTTTAAATTTTTCATGTATTTGCTTTTTATGAAAAAAGAGGACAAATATGAACCATCCAACAAAAGTGAGAGCGCTTGCGGACACGATAGGAAGATTTAAATGAATGCCTGCAATGACTCCTGCAATAATGGGTGGGATAGCCATAGCTAATGATTGAATGGACTGATTAATGCCCAGCACCTCACCCTGGGAATCTTGGCTACTAAGATCGGAAATAATAGTGGTAGAAGCTGGCTGACTAAGGCCCTGGAAGAGGGCGAGCAATGGTAAAACCATATAGAGTCCACGAGCTTTTTCTGGCAACAGCAGAAGAGGGATGGAGAGCGAAAGCAGAAGCGTTGACACCCAAAAAATGGAAATCGCACTGAAGTGCTTTGTAATGGGTCGCGTTAATAACCCCTGCGTAAGCGCAACGCACAGCCCAATGTACGCAAATAGATTTCCAATATTACCTTCATTGAAGTCAAATTTCTTCGTAAGGAAGACGCTGAAAAATTGCGTGAAAAAGTTAAAGCCCAAAGTAAGGCAAAAGATTACTAAGAACATTGTGCGTAATGTTGGAAGTGTGAATGCTTTCATGACATTTCGGACACCCGTAAAGATACTCACGGGGGTTTTTCTGCGGGTTATGAGGGTTTCTCTGAACAGCCACATGCAGAGCAAAACATTTATGAAATTGAGTCCGGCGGCAAACCAGAAGGGTGTAGCTGTGTTAAACCATGGTAATACGGTTTTATCTGCTAATTTTCCTCCAATAAAGGGTCCCAGAATGAATCCAAGTCCCAGAGCCATTCCTACAAGTCCAAAATTTCTCGTTTTGGCAGGGCCATGGCTTATATCTGTAATAGCAGAGAGGGCAATACTGATATTTCCGCCTAAAAATCCTGCGATGGCACGAGAGACGAACAGTAGTGGCAAATGACTAGTGGTGATGCCTATTCCAAACAGGATGTAATCGGTGAATGTTCCAAATAAAGACAGAATGAGGAGTGGCTTGCGTCCATATCTATCCGATAAAGCTCCTAAGATAGGGGCACCAAAAAACTGTGCAAGAGGGAAGGTAGCTACTAAAAATCCGTACGTTGATGTACGTACAATGAGAGGTGTATCCGCAGGAAGTATGCTTACTTCTGGAATTAAAAATATTGCGGCAAGTACGGGAATGGCAATACCGAGCCCCAGTAAATCGAGGAAAACAGTGAGAAAAAGGGGAATAATTGAGCGCTCTTCCCGCGGATGGACTATGGAAGACATGGCAGAGATTGTGGCAGAGGGATAGAACTCTGTCAGGCATGATTCTCTCGACGTGACAATATTTTCATTTGATGTCTTTTACTGCACCATTATTTCAGCATCATTCGCATCATCCAGTTTCCAAGCCCAAATACAATCGCTGTGATCAGCCAACCTAGCAGTCCTCCGTAGATTGTAAGAATAATGAATGAAGGATCCATTAACTGTGTACAAACGTATACAAGCCACATAAAAATTCCATTCACAATAATCAGAGCTATTACTGCTGCAAAAAGGCGGAAAGGGAGTGTGATGAGCGTCAGAATGGGACGAACTACCACATTTAGTAATGTTACAAGAGCTGCCACGATGGTGATAGCTATCAATCCCCCACGCAGATCAAAATACTGCGGAAGATACGTACTCATGCACCAAACAAGCAGCCCATTTAAAAGAAAGCGCAGTAGCAGGCGTGTTGCGGGTGATGAGTCGGACATGAGCACATGTTACACTTTTGCAAACGTGATCGTCACGTGCCTTTTATCTAGATCAATCTTGCGTGGTTTGCCATCGTTCTTGCCAAAGTGCGCATTAGTTTCATTTAATACAAGATCTCCGTGCATTTGAATAATGTCATCTGCGCCTTCTATATAAAGGACGATACGGTCTTGCATGTGGTATCCCTCGTCTTTGCGCAGTTGTTGAATTGCTCTGATGATGTCACGTGCATCACCCTCTAGTGACAGTTCGGGCGTGATGCGAGTATCGAGTGAAATCACCACTCCTTTATTAGCAGCCACATCTTCCCCTTCGCGTCCGCGATACATCAGGGATGCTTCATCGGATGTCAGCCTTTCTTCCATGATGCTGATGGTGCCGTCGTCGTTCACTGCAAAATTTCCTTCTTTTCCTGCACGGATAATATCTTGAACGCGCCCACCCAGCCTCGGTCCCGCTACGCGCGCATTCACATGTACATACACTTCTGCAATTGATCCTGGATCATCAATGATTTCTACGTTCTTCACGTTTAGTTCTTCGCGGAGCAAACTTAGTTCCTGAGAATTGAGTGCGTTCTTTGGAAGAATGGAGAGGGGAATGGCAACAGTCGCTTTGTGGAGGGGCTGGCGCACTTTGATTTTCTTTTCACTGCGAATTTGCAGACCCAACGAAACAACACTTCGGAGCATGCGCGTGCGGATGAGCATCACGCGTTCACTGTTGGTAAGTTCTCTCGTTTTTGGCCAATCGGTAAGATGCACAGAACCATGATCTTCTGAAACTAAGTTCAGATACATCGCTTCCGACATGAATGGGCAGAAGGGTGCGAGGAGTTGTGAAAGCGTAAGGAGCACATCGTAGAGAGTATGCAGCGCGTCACTTCGTTCATCTTCGTGTATTCCATCGGAAGCAGTCATTTCGTGCATGGCGCTCTTGCCTGCAAAGCGGCGGCGGGAGAGGCGCACATACCAATTGGTGAGAGCATCGATAGTGTCAGCCAGTTCGCTGCAGGTGGCTGAGAGCTCATAATTTTCTAGCTGATGTGTCATGCGATTCACCAGATCTTGAATCTCGGTGCGGATCCACACGTCCAGCGGATGTGTAGAGTGCCGTCGATTTTCCTGTGGTTCCCACTTAGCAGCATTCGCGTAGGTCACAAAAAATGAGTACGTGTTCCAGAAAGGGAGCAGCACATTGCGCAATTGTTCTTCTACATATTTTGCCGAGAACCGCAGATCTTCTCCGCGTACAGCGGGCGAACTCATGAGAGCAAAACGGATCGCATCTGCACCGTATTTTTCTACGATCTCCAATGGCTCTGGATAATTTTTGAGTCGCTTACTCATTTTCTTTCCATCCTCTGCAAGCACCGTACCGTTCACAATACAGTTCATGAAGGCAGGTTTTTCAAAGAGCGCGGCAGAAAGTACAGTGAGTGTGTAAAACCAGCCGCGGGTTTGGTCTATTCCCTCTGCTATAAAGTCTGCTGGGAAACCGGGTGGAAGTTGACGATTTATAGTTGAAAGTTGAAAGCTGAGAGTGGAAAGTTTATTTGTTTTCTTTTTTTTACTTTCCACTTGTTCCCCGGTAGCAGCTTCCTTTTGAGTCATATCACCTTCCGAAGTCAGCGATAACTTTTCGAATGGATAGTGACTCTGTGCATACGGCATTGATCCGCTCTCAAACCAACAGTCTAATACATCGGGGATGCGATGGACCAATGGATGAAGTTTCATCGTGATGGCATCGCCATTGGGAACCATCATGCTTGCTTTTTCGAGTGATTCGCCGCCTGCAAGAATTTTAAATGCTTGCAGTGCGCCACTGTGTGCAACAACCAGGATTTTTTTGCCTGGGAATTTTTGAATGATCTCGCTGTGTGCCTGCTGAGCACGTTTTAGATAGTGCGATAAACTTTCTCCATTCGGTGGTGTGAGGTAGTGCAGAGCCACATTGGAGTGCGGGTACAGTGGCGGATGTGCAGCATGCACGCTATCTCTTGTTTGCCCAGACCAATCTCCTAAATTACGTTCCCGAAGCGAACTCCATTTGTCTGTATACGGAATTCCCAATTCTTTCGAAAGAATTTCTGCCGTTTCCACTGCTCGCTTTAAGTCTGATGAAATAATGAAATCGAATGATGTGCCTTTCAGTTTCTGAGCACACTCTTTGGCCTGTTTTCTTCCTGTGTCATTCAGCGGGTTATCGGCGTTGCTCCCCTGAATCTTTTTCTCTTTATTCCAATCAGTTTCTCCATGCCGCACGAATGTGACGTCTACACTCGTTTCATGCTGGCTGCTAGGCCATGAAATTGTGTCCACTGTCTCTTTGTGCAGATCGAATTCCGCATTCGTATCATGGTCCCAATAAAAGGTATGTGGTTCTGCAAAGCGAGGATAGGGTTGCTCGCATAACTTGGCGGGTTCTTCTTTGGTAAAGAAATGCTTGAGAGAGAGCAGTGGATCAGCGTGAGTCACCACTATCACATGATCACCGCGATGTTTGGGAAGCATTTCATTCAAGAATGCAGACATACGTGCCTGTACATGGCTCCAGGTTTCCATTCCTGGAAAGTGGTAGATACTTTCTACCTGATTATTTTCTAGTTTGTGAGCTCTTCTCGCTTTCACGAATGTGAGATCAGAAAAGTCGATCGTTTTTCCTTCATATTCGCCAAACTCAATTTCACGCAATCGATCATCTTCAATCAATATCGCTCCAGTTTTTTTGGCGATAATCTCTGCCGTTTGCTTTGTGCGCGCTAAAGGAGAGTAGTAGATGTGCGTCACTTTCTCCGTTGAAAGTGATTCACCTGTACTTGCTGCCTGATCTTTTCCATTCGCTGTTAAATTTGTTCCAGGATTTTTTCCTTGATAAATGGGAATCAAATTTCCTTCGCTCTCTCCATGTCTTAGAACTGTTACCCGCGTAAAGCGCACAGGCACTTGGTTCATCACTTCTTGGCGGCTGCCAATCACCTGCAGTTCTCCCGTCTCTTTGCACCTCCAAATAGGAAGTGGAGTTCCCCAGTAACGATTGCGAGAAATTGCCCAGTCGCGCGCTCCTT
Organism: uncultured Candidatus Peribacteria bacterium; assembly: GCA_964548055.1. Classification (GTDB taxonomy): domain Bacteria; phylum Patescibacteriota; class Gracilibacteria; order Peribacterales; family Peribacteraceae; genus CAZJPS01. The sequence continues at coordinate 14,260 of CAZJPS010000004.1, read as the reverse complement.
CTAGCCATTTACCAAAGCGTCCATCGCGAATGTGTCCTGGCACCCACTGCGTATCTGCATTCACCTGCAGCATTTTTTCTTTAATGGATTCCACAGCCACAAACCACGACGATGTCGCGTAGTTGAGGAGTGGAGAATCACATCTCCAGCAGTGAGGATAACTGTGCTTATACGATTCCATGCGGAATAAAAGCCCGTGTTCTTTCAGCCACTTTGCAATTTCTTTATCTGCTTTGCTCACATCATCCTTCGGTTTTACATCCATCCCCGCGAAGTCCGTCACCTCTTTCGTAAATTTTCCATCCATGCCTACGTGCTGCAGCACGGGCACTCCTTCTTTTTTTCCCACATTAAAGTCATCTTCACCAAAGCCAGGAGCAATGTGCACAATGCCTGTTCCATCCGTGGTCGTCACAAAATCTTTTCCATCAACAACTTTGAAAGCTTTATCACCGTATTTTTCTACGTAGTACGGAAAGAGTGGCAGATACTTTTTTCCGATGAGTGACTTTCCCGTGATTTCATCTTCGATAGAAAATTCTTTTCCTTTAAATACATCATCAGCTCTTTCCTTAGCAACGATATATATTTTCTCTTCACACTTCACTTTCACATATTTCACTTTAGGACTCACTGCCAAAAATAAGTTTCCAGGCAGAGTCCACGGTGTCGTTGTCCACGCCAATATGTACTCTCCGCTCACCGCTAACCGCTTACCGCTTACCGCCTCTCCACTCTCCAATTTGAAAGCAGCCGTTACAGTCTGATCCGTAATATCCTTATACCCCTGTGTCACTTCAAAGTTACTCAGCGGAGTTTGGCAGCGCGGGCAAATATGCATGGGCTTATGGCCTTCGTAGATCAGTTTTTTATCGAAGAGGGACTTAAATACCCACCAGATGCTTTCCATATACGTTGCATCCATCGTGCGGTAGTCCCAATCCATATCCACCCATCTCCCCATACGCTCTACAGTCACGCGCCATTCCTTGGCATAGCGTTGCACTGCATTTCGGCAGAGCTTATTGAAAGCTCCCACCCCCATCTCTTCAATCTGCTTCCGAGAGTTAATCCCATGCTCCTTCTCAATTTCATACTCCACCGGAAGCCCATGGCAGTCCCATCCAAATCTCCGTTCCACTCTTTTCCCCTGCATAGTCTGATACCGAGGGATCACATCCTTAATAGTGCCTGCCAGCAGGTGGCCATAATGCGGTAAACCTGTGGCAAATGGGGGTCCATCATAAAAACTGAAGTTCTGTTGCGTATGTCCAAAAGAACCCTCCAGCGGATCGCCTTTCGTTACTGAGCGACTGCGAATAGAGCGCTCAAACATGTCTTCTTCCTTCCAATACTTCAATATTCCATGCTCCAGGGCCGGAAATGACTGTTTAGGGTCTACGGGGTCGAACATAGGATCTAGATGAGTGTAAGGCAAAGATATTGCTATGCGAAGCGCAAATGATGAATAGAAAGTCTTTCATTGACGCATAGTACTTCAAGAGTATCTTCTGATGTCCTATGAATGTCTATCCGCCTCTTAGCAGTCTTGATGAAGATCAATTTGGAATGCTGACTTCTCAAGAATCTCATACTTTGAAGGGGCAATTTTTGAAGATGGTTCTCATCGAACGATTTATCGAACAGCGCAGGCAAGAAAAAATTATTCAACTTGAGAATAAGTTTATGGGGGATGGTCTAACTGAAGAACAGGCGGAAAAAAAGGCAGAAAAACAGATGCAGTTACGTATCCAAAAAATGGCAGTAGATAAACATAGATATAATCTTATTGTTGGTAAAGGGAGTGGTCGTGAGGCTCGATATACCATTATGATCCCTGCCCATATTGATACAGTAAAACCTGCAGATCCTTCTTTGCTAGAATTAAGAACAGACTCGCGGTATCCCGATCGCAAAAGAGGATTAGGTGTATGGGACATGGGGGCTGCGGTCCTTAATAACATTGCTCTTGCGGTGGAAACTATGGTGCCAGAGGGCATGCAAGTATATTTTGTTTTTACGGTGGATGAAGAAGAAGATTCAGCAGGAGCTTTTAAGCTTATTAAACAGTGGTCCGAATGGAAGTATGTTGATTTGGTACTTTCTTCGGAAATTGGACCTCTTAGTGTTGTTCCTCGGGATGAAGATACTGCTATGCGATATATTTTGGCTAGGAGAGGAAGATTAAAAATGGAAGGATCCATTTCTTTGGAAAAAGACGTTCAAGCTCATGGAGCTTTAGATGGAGCAGCGAATGCATGTGAGGCGTATTCTGACTGGTCGTACTATGCTAGAAGAGCATTCCGAAAGGGTTTATCTTCAAAGCCTCCGTTACAAAGAGAACATCCTTTGCTTGGTAAAGAACAAATTTCTTTAGGGTCGGTGGTTTCTGATAAGCCGGAAGGATATTTCAATCCCAATAGAGTTGATTTCCAGTATTTTATTCAGTTAGTTCCGCCAGGAACACTAGATTCTTCTCTAGAAGCGCAAAAAAAAGTGTTTGAGAATCTTTCCAATTTAGCAAATTGGGCCAAGGATGGGATTCGCTACACACTTGGTTATTTATCCACAGAAACATCCTATGACCCATATTCAATGCCTGTGGATGCTCACGGAAAACCTTTACTACATCCTGCTGTTAAGGTGGTACAAGATGTTCTTCGTTCGGTATCTGGTATTGAGCCGGTGCCGGCAGGAGCAGTGTCTGTTGCCGATGAAACGCTCTATGCAGCTGCAATGCTAAAGGAATTGCCTGGTAATACCTTTCAGAATACAAATAAGGGAGTTATCACTATCCCTATTGTTGGCAATCGTGCTCATAACCGCAAAGAATGGGTTTCTTGGTCTGATACAGCTCGTGTTAGGCATGCAATAAAGATGCTTATTGAAGATCTCATAGGATTTAGGCAAATTTTGAAAAAATAAATATTTTGCTTGCAAATATGTTATAATTAGTGTAAAAGATTCTTTCAGTTTGTACAGTTTCCCTTAAAATCTCGCAAATGTCTCGAGACTTAGCACCATCACAGGCTAATTTCGAAGCTAGAGATCTTGCTAAGGTTGCGAATCTTTATTCGCATCATCTCCTTGAAATTCATGCAGCAGCTTCCCGTTTAGAACTAACTGTGCTGTTCAATAAACCACCGGCTTTGGTCATTCGCATGGTAGACAGGGCTCTTCAGGACGGAAATTTTAGACAGGAAATTTGGAAAGATATCATACCTCTTACCCAAACACTGATTAATTGCTTGTTAAGAGGTGACGATATTAGGAAATTAGCTACAGATGGCGAAATAGTTGGTAAAATTATTGATAAAGCGTTATCAGTTGAGGACGAGGTGAGTCGCACAGCAGCAATAGCTTCTTAATTTATCTGTTTTTCTTGTGTTTAAGCAGGGTTATAGTACATTTCCGTGCTTGTTTGTAAAATGTCTGAAAATTCTGATACACCGTCGGGTTTTGAAGGGTTAGATTCTTATATGTCTGATCCAGATCTCATCAAAAAACTAGATGATGAGTATCAGGCGTCTAAAGCTCAGCGTGAATTACTTGATCGCGTAGAGTCTGCCCGATCTCGTATTAGTGGTATGCGAATAGTAGATGTAAGAACGCAAATTGTGATAGATGAATGTAAGGGTAAAGATCTTGCAGATAGACATGAAGCATTAAATATTGAAAAGACTGTCGTACAAACTGCGCTTTTAGGTACACCCGATGAAAAAAGGAGACTACAGAAAAAGATTGAAGATGAAGGCGGTTTTTTTGAGCATTACACGCCTGAATTTGTTGCACAAAGGATTCACGATAGAGTTGGGACTCTAGCAGATGGGTCCGGTTGGATTATTGTTGAATCTTTGGGAAAACCAACTCGGAAATCAGATTTTGCTTTGGGAGATGAAATTGTAGGGGGAGATATTCATTTGTGGATTCATGGTGATACTGAATCTGTGAAATTGGAATCATCTGTAGCTCTTGATGAATCTAAAGGTGATATTATTTTCCCCAATGGTCGCGATGTTTGGGAGGCAATCCAAAAATATCCGGCAACTGCTGCATGGATTTCGGATGTGTGCTCTATCCGTGGAATCTTAAAAAATAATGCTGAATTTTTTCAGCCCATTGGCTTTGCATCATCTGCAAGCAATAAAGCTTTTCAAGTAGCAGAAGAGCTTAGTGGGAGTAGGAAATATCCCTTGCAATGGTCGCTTGCTGCCATTGCTGATGTAACACATGTGCTTGATGCGCAGAAAAATCCTTTAGCAACACTTCGTCCAACATGGTTAAATCAAAGGAGTTTGGATCTTCATAGGCGTGATCGTTTTAGAGGAGAAGAGGTGTATCGTAGTGTTATTTTGGGTGAGCAAGTTCATAGGCTCCTTCCCGTAGAATTACCCTATGGCGATAAAGGTTTTTTGCAAATTAACTGGAACATTGTTGCTCAAGAATTAAAAAATCCAAAACAATTGTAAGAGTAGAATTATTTTTCTGTCTGCTTTGAATACGCTGCTTGTATTAAAAAAAGTAGTGCAATTGGTAATGCAATAAATGAGAGGAGGTTTCCTTTTATTATTGATTCACCGAGAATAGTAGATATGCAGACGAATGGTAGTGTTGCGTCTAGGTATCTACTTTCAATTCTTCTCGTTAATTCAAAGAAGATGATATAAGGGAGAACTGCAAAAATGAGTGAGAATCCTACACTTGATACTAGCTCTTGTGTACTTAGAAGATTTAAATTTGTGAATGGAAATAAAGGAAGAGAAAGAAGAAGACAAATTCCAGATATCCAGAAAATGAAAGCGGGGTATCGTTCTTTAATCATGCCCACTTCATTCTGATATCGCCTACTTAATACGGAATAGAGTGAAAATCCAATTGCACTGCTTATACCAGCAGCTATACCAATAACACTTCCACCCTGAACAAGAGTTAATGCCAATATAACAATGCTTGTGATAAAGATGGAAGCTGCACTTTTCCACCAATTTTTCTTTTGAAGAATCTGACGGAAAAAAGTGGCAAAAACGATTCCACCAATGATAAACAAAATATATTGGCTTGGACTTAATAAGCTAAGTGCGGCGTAAGTGAAAAGTGCTGTGATAAAGAGAGCAAGACCAGAAGCTAGTAAAGATGATTGAAAGGGTGACAGTGGTTTAAATGTGCGAGGTGAGAAGAAGGTTTGTAAACCGTACATCAATATTCCTGCTATAAAGAATGTAAGAAAACGAATAAATGTAAGATCAAAAATTGAAACGTTGCCAAGTAAAAGAGTATGAGCAAGAACTGGGTCTAAGCCCCATAAAAGAATAAGAATAAGCAGAGGAAGTTCACTAGGGCCCATGCGAGTTGCAATATTCTGTCCTCCAGAGCTACGAATGTCCTTTGTAAAATCATGGAAGTCATTTTCAGTCAGATCAACATACACTTTAAATTTTGTTTGATTACTTGTTGGGGGGGACCATAGCCGAACATTCTTTAATTGAATTGAATATTTTTGATATATATCAAGTAAGCGACGCAGAACGTTAATATCATGTTTAGGAATTCCAAATGTAATTACACGTCTATGTGCTTGCCCATTACCTACTTGTGTTTTTTGTGTTTCGAAAAGACCTCGATATGCAGAGCTTGGGTCTAATTTCCCATTAGCAATTGCAATATACATTCCTGCAAGTGATTCATACCCTAATTTTTCAATAGCTTTTTCGAATGTCTTTTCGTTAAATTCTTCAATAAATCCTCTCTTATTCTGAGACAAACTTCTTTGCAATAATTCTCTTCCTATTGGAATTTTTTCTTGATCAGTTTTACCTCGAATCAGTGAATTGCGAATTGCCGCAGTTGCAAATCCTGTATTTGTTTTTTCAAGCCACGATCGATCAACAGTTTCTGAATCACTAATACTAATATTTAAAGAAGCAGCATGATTGAGAGGTGTATCCAAACTTGCCTCTCTGCCTCCAATATGAATAGATGTTAACGTAAGCGCTTCGTCACCAAAAAGATAGAAAGCTCCATCTAGTGCAGTAGAGCCTTTTGGAATTTGGATCGTTTGGTCACCAGGTCCATGAACTGTTATTGACTCACCTAAAATGTCGCTTCGCAAAGTATTGAAGAATTCATTGCTCATACCTTCGGTGTCTTGAGTAACCGAAGAAATTCGTTCGGTCCAAGGAAGTAACTGGTGAAGAATATGGACATCTTTCTGGAAACAGATAGTAGCGACACCATCGCGGGCATATGCATGCATTTCTTTTGTTCGAATTTTACAACGTACTCGAGTTCCATCTTCTAAAATAACAGTGGTGTGTAATCCGCGATAACCGTTAATAGCAGGAGAATTGATAAAATCTTGGAAAGATAATGTTTCCCTTTTCCACATTTGATGCAGCACACCAAGTGATCTATAACATGTTTCGATTTCGTCGCATATAAAGACGATTGTTGAAGTGGAAAGACCAGTTATTACAGCTCCTTCAGCCTGTAATTGTTCTTGTAAGTTATTCCACGCTTTGTGTTCAAACTGTATATCTATACTTCCATTTAAATGTGGGAAATGTGCCCGGATTTTTTTTTCCATATCAATAAGGATTTTTTTACTTCTGTTTTCATTTTTTATGCGTAGTTCGACCAATTTTGTATACGTGTCTGGTTCTAAAATGTTTAAACATAATGCCTCAAGCTCATCACGTAGATCTTGCATGCACAAGCGGTCTGCAATTTTTACATATACTTCTTTTGTTTCGCGTGCCAAGTTTTGTTGTTTTTCAAGAGGTAAAAACTCGGTAGTTTGCATGTTATGCAGACGGTCGACCAGTTTGATAACCATTATACGGATATCTTTCTGCATAAGATTGAACATTTTGCGTAGTGTTTCTATTTGTTCATTAACATTTGGTCTTCCTCCTAGATCAGCTTTTGAAAGCTTGGTCACTCCCTCTACAAGGGTAAGCACTATTTCACCAAATTGAACTTTGATATCTTCTGTTGTCAGGGATGTATCTTCAACGGTGTCATGAAGTAGTGCGGCTATAATTGTCTCTTCATCTGCCCCCATATCCGCCAACATATCTGCAACGGCAATGGGGTGATTGAAGTACGGTTCACCCGATTTACGAAGTTGTCCCTCGTGCATTTTTTTGCCTAGCTCAAATGCATCATGGATCCGATCTTGATCGGAAACGCTCAGATGCCGAACATGCGCTCGGAATTCCTTCCACTGCATACCAAGTATGATAACAGAAACTCAAAAAATAGGTATCTTTTCCTGTAGGGTTTTTGCCTTGCTATAGAGCTTTTTATGGCTTTTTTACAGACTTTGCAAAATATAGGCTTTTACGTTTGCGAATATTTCGGTTTTTGTATCGAGTATTTCCACTTCCTCTCTCGTGAACCACTTCAATTCCTGCCCTTCTTCTTCTGCAAGAGCGAGTACCTGATTTTCATCTAGAGGTTTTGCAAGATATAGAAAATCCATATGCTGATGCGCAGGCTCATTTCGTTCTTCGCTTGCTGGAATATTTTCGAGAAGAAATGCGATGGGTTTTTTGAGCATCTGTCCCTCATTATTGTTTTCTTTAAAAAGATCTGTGCAGGGCTCACCGATAATTTCTACATCTACGTTTGTCTCTTCCTTACACTCGCGACGTGCCGTTTCTTCGGGTGTTTCATTTTCATCTACGTGTCCTCCAGGCGGCATCCATCTACTCAGGCGCTTATGCCAGAGAAGGAGAACTCTTTTATGCGAGTCGATCACGAAGGCGGTGGCGGTGAAATGTCGTTGCACGAGTGACGAGGGGGATATCGTTTTTATCATAACAGAGAAGGTTGTAGGTGGTAGGGAGTAGGTTGTAGAGGGGGCTATACTTAGACTAAAGTTCACTCTTACTACAACCTACCACCTAAAACCTACTACCTCTTCTATGGTCCTCATCAACGACAACTCCACCGTCCTTGCGCTTGGCGCCTCCATGCCACGGTTTTCTTTGCCGGCTACGGATGGACTGATGATTGATTCGCAGGCGGTGAAGGATCCTGTGGTGGTTGTCATCTTTACGTGCAATCACTGTCCGTATGCGCAGGCAGCAGAAGATCGACTTATTTCTCTTGGGAAACATTTTGATGGAGAGGGTGTGCAGTTTATTCTGATTAATAGCAATGACGCAGAAAAATATCCGGATGATTCCTTTGAGAATATGAAAATACGGTACAAAGAAAAGGGTTTTCCATTTCCTTATTGCTTTGATGTGACACAGGAAGTGGCAAAGTCATTCGGTGCTCTTTGCACGCCTCACTGTTTCGTGTTCGACCAAGATCGCAGATTACAATATAAAGGAAGAGTGGATGATAACTGGAAAGAACCACAAAAAGTAAAAGAGCATAATCTCCGTGATGCGATTGATGCAGTTTTGAAAGGAGAGAAGCCACCTAAACAGGAGGCGAATGCGATTGGGTGTAGTATAAAATGGAAATAGGGTTAGGGGCTGAGGACTGGGGACTAGGAGATTGGATTTTGCCTATTTTCCTAATCCCTAATCCCTAATCCCTAATCCCTAATCCCTAATCCCTAATCCCTAGCCCTTCTTTCGTTTCGCTAACATCTTTTCCAAATACTGCCCTGTATAGCTCTTCTCCACTTTCGCCACTTCCTCCGGCGTTCCTGTTGCGATCACAAAGCCGCCTCCGCTTCCTCCGTCAGGACCCATATCGATCACGTAGTCGACGGATTTGAGGACGTCTAAGTTATGTTCGATCACAAGGACAGTGTTGCCTTTTTCTACGAGGCGCTGCAGAACTTCCAGTAAACGTTGAATGTCATCAAAGTGCAAACCGGTTGTGGGCTCATCTAGAATGTAGAACGTTTTTCCTGTTGCACGCTTGGTAAGCTCCGTCGCAAGTTTAATGCGCTGTGCTTCTCCTCCGGAAAGCGTTGTGGCGCTTTGCCCGAGGCGGATATAGCCAAGGCCCACATCTTCCAAAGTTTGGAGCTTATTTTTAATTGCTGGAACAGCGGAGAAGAAAGAAAGCCCTTCTCCTATGGTCATATCCAACACTTCTGCAATTGTTTTTCCCTTATACGTTATTTCTAATGTTTCACGGTTGTAGCGTTTTCCATGACACACTTCGCAGGTGACGAACACATCGGGAAGGAAGTGCATTTCGATTCTCTTTAGTCCGTCTCCCTCACACTCTTCGCAGCGTCCTCCTTTTACGTTAAAGCTGAAGCGTCCTGCTTTGTATCCGCGCAGTTTTGCTTCAGGAGTGGCCGCAAACATATCTCGCACATCGGTAAATACTCCAGTATACGTGGCGGGGTTACTGCGAGGGGTGCGGCCGATGGGGGATTGATCGATCACGATCGCCTTATCCAAATGTTGGAGGCCTTGTATTTCTCCTACATCTTGCGGTCTGGAATGTGCTTTATTCAGAACTCGTTGAAGTTCGGGTCCTAATATTCCGTGGATCAAGCTGGATTTTCCAGAGCCTGATACTCCTGATACTCCTATAAATGTTCCGAGAGGAAATTCCACATTCACGTGTTGTAGGTTGTGATGGTGAGCATCGGTGATGGTAATAAAGCTTCCATTTCCTTTGCGGCGCTTTTTGGGAATTTCGATACTCTTCTTTCCGCTCAAATATTGCCCTGTCACAGAATTTGCTTGTTGTATTAATTCTTCTGGCGTGCCTTGCGCAATTACTTCTCCACCAAATTTTCCAGCACCTGGTCCAATTTCCAAAAGATAATCTGCAGCTTCAATTGTCTCTTCGTCGTGCTCAACCACAATCACGGTGTTTCCAAGATCGCGTAACTGTAGAAGAGTAGTAATCAGCTTTGCATTGTCGCGCTGATGGAGCCCGATGCTCGGTTCATCAAGCACATACAGAACTCCCTGCAGTGCCGATCCAATTTGAGTTGCTAAACGAATACGCTGCGCTTCTCCGCCCGAAAGCGTGGCCGCGGAACGGGATAATGTGAGATACTTGAGGCCAACGTTTTGTAGGAATGAAAGACGGGCGATGATCTCGGTTAAGACTTTTTTGACGATGGTGAACTCGTAAGGAGTTAATGGAGAGTGGTGAGCGGCTAGCGGTAAGCGGTTAGCTTCCACATTTTTGCTATCCGCTATCCGCTTATCGCTTACCGCCTTTTCTACAGGAGGCATTAAAGACGAGAAGAACTCTTTCGCTTCATCAATACTCATATCTGTTCCGTCAACAATATTTTTTCCACCAACGGTGACGCCTAAAATTTCCTTTTTCAGCCTTCGTCCTTTGCAGTCTCCGCATGGCAATTCCAACATATATTCTTCAATTTGCTGTCGAATATAAGAGCTATCTGTTTCCTGATGCCTTCGTTCCAAATTGGGTACCACTCCTTCGTACGTTGTTTGATACGTACCACCAAATTTTTGCGATTGAATATCTACTTGCAGGGGATGCGCATATCCGTAGAGGACAATACGCTTGTATTCATCGGAGAGTTCTTGCCAAGGAGTGGCCATACTAAAGCCTACACGTTTGCTGAGCGCTTCCAATAACTGTGACATAAATCCTGTGCGACTGGCCGAAGTGGCCCAGGGATGAATAGCTCCTTCTCCTAGCGACAAACGTTGATTCGGAATAATGGCACTTTCATCTACTTGCAGAATGGATCCAAGACCATGACAGGTTTCACAGGCTCCGTGCGGAGAGTTAAACGAAAAGCTGCGTGGTTCAATATCAGGAATCGTTCCTTCGGGGTGATCAGGACACACGAAAGACTCGGAGAAGCGAGTTTCTTCTTTTGTTTCACTATCCAGTACAATCAAAGAACCTTCCCCCTTTCTTAGAGAGAGTTCGATAGAATCTGCCAAGCGAGTTCTATTTGGGTTCACGCCATTTTCTTTTGGTTCCAAATCTCGAATAATCAAGCGATCCACCACGATATCAATGGTGTGCGCCTTTTTAGGATCCAGTTTGATATCTTCATCCACGGTCACAATTTCGCCATCAATTCGCATGCGTACAAATCCTTCTCTGCGAATGGATTCAATCACTTTGATATGCTCCCCTTTGCGGCCTACTACGACTGGCGCAAGTAAGTACATTTTTTTACCTTCGGGCATATGTGCAATGGTTTCTACTATTTGGCTTACTGATTGTTTGCCAAGGGTTCTGCCACACACGCTGCAGTGCACTTTTCCAACTTTAGCCCATAGAAGACGCATGTAATCGTAAATTTCAGTAATCGTTCCAACTGTTGATCGTGGATTGCGAGGTGCTGTTTTTTGATCGATGGAAATTGCAGGGCTTAAGCCTTCGATGGAATCCACCTCCGGCTTTTCCATCTGGGCAATGAATTGACGTGCGTATGCGGAAAGGCTTTCCACGTACCTGCGTTGTCCTTCAGCAAAGATTGTATCGAACGCGAGGGAAGATTTTCCGGAACCAGAAAGACCGGTAATCACGGTGAGTTTGTTCCGAGGAAGCGAAACATCGATATTCTTGAGGTTATGCATCCGGGCTCCTTTCACGGTAATACGGTCCATAGAGTGCTGATGTAAAATAAATATAACAAAAAAACGCCTCTGCGCAGAGCGCCGGCGAAGGCCTCAGCTTAGCAAGAAAAAGAGGAAAAGTCTAGGGTTTAAGTGGGCATTTGCACGTTTCGTTTGCGTAAGAGAAGACGTATTTACCCTTAATAGGGCTTACAGATGCAGGTATACTCTTATCTCTATGTTTACAGGGATCATTGAAGCAACGGCAAAAGTTCTGAGCCATACTAAAGGAGTATTACGCGTGGAGCGCCCTTCTTTTTTTACTGATATAAAGGAGGGATCCAGTGTCGCAATTTCAGGAATATGCTTGACGGTAACGTCACTGACCAAAAGAGAGATGAGCTTTGATGTGATTGAGGAAACTTATTCCAAAACAAAAGCTGCTTCGTGGAAGCCAGGTGATGTAGTGAATCTAGAACGAGCGATGAGGGCGGATGCGAGGTTTGATGGGCATGTGGTGCAGGGGCATGTGGAATGCATCGCAGTTGTTGTTAATGAGGGCACTACGCTTGCAGTAGAGCTCCCATCCGCATTTTTATCTTTCATTATTCCAAAAGGTTCCATCACTGTAGACGGCGTCGCCCTCACCATTGCATCCGTGAAAAAGAACCAGTGCACTCTCGCTCTCATTCCAGAAACTTTGAAACGTACAACACTTGGAAGTTTGAAAAAAGGTGACAAAGTGAATATTGAAACAGATATTTTTCTAAGAGCTCTGTATCATTGGACTCAGAAATAATTTTCTATGCGCATACACCCCGAACCACAGGCTATTACTGCAGATCCTTCGTGGAGAATTGGGATCGTGCACTCTTCTTTTTATAGAGAGGAGATGGAGAGCTTAGTAGAAGGTGCGCGTCAGATACTTTTAAAAGCGGGTATTTCTGATGATTCAATTTTTGTTCATCCTGCTCCCGGTTCCTTTGAAGTCCCTCTCATTGGTCAGGCACTTCTTGATGCAAAAAAAGTTGATGCCCTCATAGGCCTTGGCATCATTGTAGAGGGGGATACACATCATGCAGATTTATTGGCAACCGAAAGTGCGAGAGGAATTATGGATGTGCAGCTGCGGAATCGTGTGCCATTTGCATTTGAGATTTTATACGTTAATTCATTAGAGGATGCACAACTCCGCTCTACAGGGAAACATAATAAAGGAGAGGAGGCTGCGTATGCGGTGCTACATTCACTGGCTGAGCTCAAGCGGATTCGAGGGTGATTGATTGAGCAATATTAGTGTTCAATGTTAGGATGCTCCTTGCCCTTCTCATTTTCGTTTATGTATTTTCGTTCTCTTTTCGCTTTTCTTTTCTTCGTTCCTGTCACGGTGCTGGCCATCTCTTTTCCCGATGTACCTGCCAGTTACCCACATAAAACAGCCATAGAAAAGCTTGCGGATATGGGAGTGATTAACGGAAATCCCAGTGGGCTCTTTAATCCCAAAGATCCTGTAGACAGAGCTGCGATGCTCAAAATGCTCTATAAGGCTGCTGGCATTACACCTGATTCTACAAAGAAAGGATGTTTTTCTGATGTCATAGCTGGAAGCTGGTACGAAAACTTCGTGTGCGATGCAGCTTCGAGGGGGTATGTAAAAGGATATGAAGGCAATCTTTTTAAGCCTGCGCGTCCAGTGTCTCGTGTTGAGGCGCTTAAGTTATCGCTCATCATTTTGGGAATTCCCATGTCAGATTCGTCTGCATCATTGCAGATGTATACAGATGTTCCGAAGTCAGAGTGGTTTTATCCTTTTGTGTATACGGCTCTTTCGAAAAAGATTTTACCAATAGCTGGTCAGGATGGAGTGCAATTGTTGCCTCATATTCCTTTAGAAAGAGGTGAAGCTGCTGCATATATATGGGCAACTTTGCAAGCGCCTGCACACATGACATCCAGTTCGTCTGTGAGCAGTGTTACATCTGGAGCAGAGAAAAGTTCTACGAGTTCACGAAAAAGTATTACAGAAAAGGACCCAGATATTGTTCCTACCATAACCGTTCCGTTTTCCGATACGCCAACGATACCCAATAAAAAGCCAGTGTCGTACCAATTCACCCTTTCTTCCTCGAAAACATTACGTGTGGAAGGGGAGCTTATCCCCAGTGATCAGGGGCATGTCACGTGCCGTCTCTACCGCTTAGAGAAGGATGGATATAGTTCAGAATATTATTTGGGTTTGGAAGATGGTAAGGCTTGTTACATTCAGGCAGCCCTTACTCAAGGAGAGTATCAAATCCAAATTCAACCCACAGTTGCCGATGCTCACCTTACTATTTCTGTAAAAGAGGCAACTGGCGATGGAAATGATGGGTTTAGCCAGGCGAAATTACTGCAGAAAGGGAAAGTACGTACAGAAGTTTTGGATTCAAATGATTTGGAGGATTGGTATACCTTTAAGGTAGGCGCAAGCACATCTCTGAATACGGTTCCAGGAACGCAGATGATAGTGAATGTTGTGAGTAGTGATAAAGTTGGATGCATTATTTATCCTCTCGCTGATGTGGATCTATTTGGTTTCAGTGGACCCAATTGCAATGAGGTCTATATGTATCCGCAGGGCACGTACATGGTGAATGTGAGGCATGGATTGCCAAGAGCTTCCAAGCAGACGTATACGTTGGAGTTGAAGTAGAGAATTGCATGTGATTTAAAATAATTTCATGCAGCCAAGCATGTCACCCTGAGCTTGTCGAAGGGCGACATGCGGTCCATCAAGGATG
>CAZJPS010000003.1:0-41224 GCA_964548055.1 uncultured Candidatus Peribacteria bacterium | reverse complement strand
AGATCACTGAAGTAATTGCCGAGGTGGCGAAATGGCAGACGCACCAGCCTTAGGAGCTGGCGGGAGCAATCCCATGGAGGTTCAAGTCCTCTCCTCGGCACCATTCGACTCGCCACCGCTACGTGGGAGGCTCGCTCATGGTAAACCACCACAGTGACATGATAGAATTGTTCACATGCCTCGCAAAAAATTACCGGTCTGGCTTATTGGTGGGATTGTAGGAGATGTATATTTCATCGTTATTTTTCTCTTTGAATTTGCCCTAATGTGCCATTTTCAAGTGGGAGGAATGTGTGGGTTTTTCACTGCTGTGGCAAATTTGCCAGCAAGTTTAATGATGCCAATGGCTTTTGGCCAATCAACTGTCATGCAAATAGTTTTCTATCTCATCGTAAATTTTTGCCTCGGAGTATTACTTTTTGCGGGTATTAGAGGCTTTTGGAGATGGCAAGACGGACATTAAAGTTCTCGTACAAGAATCTTCGTCAGCAATCAGATGAACCTACGTATTCAACAATATTCCTACTGCTGCACTGTCCAGACAGTTGACGGAATGAAGGATGCTGATTGTTGCGGATCTGCAGCTGGATTCTGCGCCGCCGAAGCATTCAGCATTTTTCGCTGCTCATCCGTCAGATCTGTTTTCTGAGCGAAGACTGTCAGTGTTTCGGAAGCAGCACCTTTCTTGCTCACATCTGCAATCAACTCCACCGTAAAAGAGGAAGGAGAGCCTGGTAAAAATCCCTCAGGTGGGTCGCAACCAATCAGACCAGATTCCACAACACAGTTTGCCTTATCGCTGTTCCCAATAACGCGCATACGAACATTATTGATTGATATCGTCTTACCAGCGACATACCAGTAACCATGCGGGAACCCGAGTAGCTTGCTCGAACTATAGGTATCAGTACTATTTGCCTTGTAGACGGTATAGGTAAATGCAGCAATGCGGACGTCATTAAAAGGGTGCAAAATGCCATTCGCTTCTCCTGCATTTTTAATGATAGGACTATTTTTTTCAGTCACCACAGATATGTCAGATGATACAGATTGCTTAGAAATAGAGGATGAAGCGGACAAAGAGGAAGATGATCGGGAACTCACGCGCGAAGACACGCTCTTTGATGAGCTTGCCGCGCGCAGAGTTCTTGTGGGTCGCTTCACAAGCTTTTTACGCGCACTCAAAACACTCTTTACGGAAGAAGAGGATGTACTCGAGACCTTCTGCACTCGTCCTACAGACGCGAAGCCAAGCTCCGCTTGCGAAAAAATGGTTAAAGCTATAACCGAAAGAATGGCATATTTTTGAAGCATAATCGGAATGATACACGAATCATGAAGAGAACAATACCCATCAATATCATCTGATGTTAGATCTACTAAAACAGCACCTAAGCCACTTTCACCTCCGACGTACAGTGCCCACACCTCGTTGCTTTAAAGGGGATGCTGGAGAGGCAAAAGGGACACTCCTTCGAAGTAGGTTCTCCATCTTTGGGTGCACGTAAATTCCTGAGGCGATTGATCTGACGAACGAAGAGAAAGATGACGAATGAGACGATGAGAAATTCGACGATTGCATTGAAAAAGGCGCCGTAATTAATAGTAGCAGCACCCATCGATTTGGCCTGCGTGAGCGAGGCGTACTCTTTTCCAGAGAGGTTGATATATAAATCTTTGAAATCCACTTTCCCAAGCAGTAATCCAAGCGGCGGCATCACCACGTCATTCACAAACGAAGTGACGATCTTGCCAAAGGCAGCACCAATAATCACGCCCACTGCGAGATCGATCACATTTCCGCGCGCTGCGAATTCTTTGAACTCTTGAAGTATCTTCATGCAACAGATTCTACACTGTTATTTTCGTCTGTGCATCCACGCCGTCGCCTGACCCCACGCCATCGTCACAGGCATGCTGCCAAGCAGTTCGAATTCCGGGGAGATGAGGTTCTTAGTGACGGTGATCACACGGGAACCTGGTTTGAGAGTCTCGAGCTTGGTAGCTAGACGGTTCATCAGAATATCGTCGAAGCAGGTGCAGTGGGAGAAGACGATGTTTCCATCGGAAATGTCCTCGGTAAAAATATCACCGAGACGAAAGTCCACCTGCGTATTTCGACCATGCTGCTGACGCGCTTCTTCGTAGCGCATGCGGATTGCATCCGCAGCATTGTACAGCTCTTCCAGAAGTTCAATGCCTGTTGCCCTCGCAAATGCGTACAAAAGAGAGGCGTAAATAACTCCCTTTCCCGTGCCTGATCCAAGATCGTAGAACACCTCTCCTGCCTGCGGCTCCACGCTATCCAGCATCTGGCGCATGGCTTCTAAAGATACTTCACCATAGGTAAATGCAGGATCAGCATCGCACCCAAGGCGAGATCTTCCCTGGGAAGAGAGAGCGTAGCCCTCGGTTCCTGCGAAGAGTTGTTCGAGGAGGGCGGCGGTAGATGTGGATGAATCCATAATGGTATGGGAGTGGATAGAGCGTAGATTGAAAATAAGAAAGCTAAATAGCTGTACGAATAGCGGCAATGTCTGCTCCTGTTTTCTGAAGAATTTGCCTATATATATCTGCTTGAGTATCTGCAATATGCACTTTCCCCGTCACCATCTCGGATACAGATTTAAGAAGCTCGTCTGGTGTTTGTACGCGCAATAAACCTTCATCTTTTACCTCCGTCTTTTGCTCAAGATCCTGAAGTACTGGCTGCTGCTCTGGAGTAGGCATAGCGCTAAGGATGCGATGTTCCCGCCAAAAATGTGTAGATATGAACTTCATACTGCTGTTTGGAATTGCTGAGAAAGATTCTCAAGCGCTGCTTGATCCTTCCCTTTCACTTCCATTTCCACTTGGGTGAATGACTCTTTGCGGAAACGTAATACTTGAGAGTGAAGCACATCCATGTACCCCATGTACGCCTGCTCATACCTCTCAAAAGCCGCTGCATACCGTTTCTTTCGGGCCTCTAAATCCTCATGGGTCTCATTTTTATACTTTTCTGCGATCGTCTTCAGGCCTTCGGTTGTCAGCTCCACTTCAATATGCCCCATAATGGCATCAAAAATCTCACGTCCGGTGGGGATTTTTGGGGGAGAGGGGGGTGTAGCTGTTTGTGTCATGGGTTTCTCACCAGTATAGCAGAAAAGAGCCTTTGAGGCTAGATCTCGCCTATCTGCGATTTGAGTAAATCCCAATGACCAAATCCCAACATTGGAGCTTGGGATTTGGGATTTACTCAAGGCTATTTTTTCTTTTCTAAGTGAGACACTTCAGACGCTAAATGCAATACCCAATCCTTCCCTTTGGCTTTCTGGAGGAGAACTTGTTCAGACATCCGAAGCGTAGATCCGCTAATTTTCCACTGAGGGTTATGGGAGAGGAGCTGCATGATTTCCTTTGCAGTCACGCGGGGACTGAGAGTAAGAACAACAAAACGATCTTTTCCGTCTTCCATTTTAATGCGCTGCACGCCAGCTCTACGGCACGCCATACGGAGGCGCAGAACCGACAAAAGATTCATCACCTGAACGGGAAGCTCGCCGTATTCTTCGCGCAGATCCGTTTCGAATTCCTTCAAAATTGCCTCATCTTCACTTCCTGCAAGTTTTTGGTATACAGAAATTTTCTCTTCACTCTCAGTAATATAGAACGCAGGAATAAAGGCTTCCACGGGAAGCTGAATTTCTACCGGGGCCTCCTCTGCAGCCACATCCCCCTTACTGCCATGCCTCAGATCCTCTACGGCCTGCTTTAACATGCGCAAGTAATGGCTTACTCCCACTGTCTGCATTGTGCCCGATTGGCTTGATCCCAAAATTTCTCCCGCGCCACGTATCTCAAGATCGCGCATAGCCACCTGGAAGCCACTTCCAAGCTCGCAGGCTTCCACAATTGCTCGGAGGCGCTTCTTGGCGTCTTCCTGAAGCTTCTGAGTGTGGTACAAAAAGTATGCGTATGCCTGAAGCTTGCTGCGGCCTACTCGTCCGCGCAGCTGATAGAGCTGTGAGAGTCCAAATCTTTCGGCTTCGTTAACAATGAGAGTGTTTGCCCGAGGCAGGTCGATTCCGTTTTCAATGATGGTAGAGCTGACGAGCACTGTGTATTTTCCTTCTTTAAAAGCCAAAATTCGCGCCTCCAGATCTTCTGGCTTTAGCTGACCATGGCCCACTATAAATGTCGCCTCTGGCACCAGAGTACGAAGTTTTTGAGCAAAAGCATCAATAGTCTCTACTCTGTTATGCAGCACAAAGCATTGCCCTCCTCGCTTCAGTTCTGTAAGGATTGCCTGGCGAACCAGGTCCTCAGAATATTTCCGAACTTCTGTAATAATTGGTAGGCGGCCAGGTGGGGGAGTGGTAATTGTTGTGATATCTCGTAATTTATGAAGACCTAAATTGAGCGTACGGGGAATAGGCGTTGCAGTGAGCGTGAGAATATCTACAGATGCACGCAGTTCTTTAAATTTTTCTTTTTGTTTCACTCCAAACCTTTGCTCTTCATCAATCACTACCAAGCCTAAATCAAAAAACTTCACGTCATCTTGTAGTAGCCGATGAGTACCAATAACAATATTCACATCACCCTTCCGAAGCTTTTCTAAAATCACGCGCTGCTCGGCAGCAGATCGAAATCGCGACATCATTTCCACCTTCATTCCAAAGGGCTTCATGCGCTCCATAAAATTGCGATAGTGCTGGTCGGCTAAGATGGTAATAGGCGCAATAACCGCCACCTGCTTGCCTGCATCCGCCGCCTTGAAAGCAGCGCGCATGGCCACTTCTGTTTTTCCAAATCCCACATCTCCACAAACCAAGCGGTCCATAGGATGTTCTCCTTCCATATCTTCTTTAATATCCTGAATCGCCTTGCGCTGGCCCGGTGTTTCCTCGTAGGGGAAACTCTCTTCGAACTTTCTCTGCCTCTCGGAATCCAACGGATATGAGTGGCCTTTGCTTTTCGCTCGTTTTGCGTAAAGAGCCAAAAGCTCCTTCGCAATCTCCTTTGTTTCTGCCCTCATTTTCTCCGTAAGGCGTTTCCATTCCACCGTCCCAAGGCGCGTGAGCGTGGGCTCCTCACCTTCTTCGTGCACAAATTTACTCAGCTTATCCGCCTGATCTACAGGCACAAAAAGTTTGTCGCCTTCGGCATACGTAAGTTCCAAATACTCGCGGGCCACACCATCAATCTCCTTCTGGGTCATCCCTTCAAAGTGCCCAATGCCGTGTTCCATGTGCACCACATAATCTCCTGGCTGAAGAGAAGTAACGAATTCCAATGCAAGCTTGGCAATGCTTCGCTGCTTACTTCCTTTGCGGAGGGAAAATATCTCACGGTCCGTAAGAAGCGCACTCTTTAAATCTGGATTTTGAAGCGAGTGCGGAAGTAAATCCCCCTCATTTGCCCCAAGTAACGTAATAGCCCCGGAACGACGCTCATGAGAAGAAATATACGATACCCGCTCTTCCTTAAAAATTTCTTCCAGCTCTTCCAGACGCTTTGTTACCACAGTAAGCGTCCATTCTTGCTGCAATTTATCACGTATATCATTTAAAAAGTCTGTAAGCGTATAGAACTTGAGCACAGATAAATATCGCACATGTGCGTGATGCTCCTGGCTCTGTGGAAAAGCCGTGAAGGAAAGTGTAGGAGTTTTAAGAGGTGGGACAATGTCATCCTGATCATCCAGAATGAGCAAAGCCCCCTTGGGAAGCTGCTCACGAAGCGGGAGGGTTCTTTCGTATAGGGCTGGAAGGAGGAGGAGTTCCTTTCCTCCATCATGCGTTTTAGAAAGATCGGCAGGATCCACCGCCATAATTTTAGACACCTTATCGAAATCAAAACTCACCCGGTACGAGTGCGATGCTTGAATGGGATAAATATCTAACGTGTCTCCAATTCTCCGGTATTCGCCTGGATGCAAATACAAATCCTGACCATGGCTGTAGCCGCGCTCCAGCAGTCCTTCCACAAACAATGTGAAGGGAACCTCCTCACCCTCTTTTAAAATCATCTTCCTGCTATCCAGCTCTTTAAAGGATGGGAACTCCTCCTCCCATGCATCCCGCGTCATCACAAATACTTGTGGCTCCTGAGAGAGTGTTGACTGCATGAAAAGAAAGAATGATTGAATTCTTTCTGGAACCACCTCACCCTCCTCGTTCGTTACTATCTCCAAAGATCTTGGATGTTGATCGAAAAACGAAAGCCAGTGCCGGAGCCCTTCCGAGGCAGCTTCATTCTGAGTAACCAAAAGTGCTGGCTGTGGACGGAAGTGGAGGAGGTGGCTGACCAGCATCGCCTTCGCAGTCTCATTGGAAGCTCCAGACAAAATGAGACGCCCTTCCTTGGAAAGGAGGTCGCTTAGTTCCCGATGTGTCTCCTTACCAAGAAGGAGAGAGGGTTTCATGTTTAATTGGGGCTGTAGTTTGGGATCGGGCTCGGCCTGCTCTACAACAAGGCCGTTATCTGCATCTACAAAAAAATGGCGCCGTCCCCGGAAATCGTTCTAACTAGACCTATAATACGGATTTATACAAGTACTTTCAATGCTATTTCTTATAATAAAAGGAAAGTGGTTATGGCTATAGTTGCAAATAAAATAGAAGTTACAAACATAAAACGTCGGATAAATCGTATACCTTTTTCAAAAGATTCATATGAAGCGCCCCATGTTCTAAAACTAATCAATATAAGATGTTGTCTTTTCCAAGATGTTATCTCCAATAATCCAATTATTATCACAAGAATTGGAATAAAAATTATTGATGGGATTGGATAGCCTTTTTCACCAAATCCATACCCCAGAAACGCTAATCCAATTCCAAAAAACCAACCAGAAAAAACTTCAATATAAGCTCTCCGTTTGCCAATGGTTCCTTGAGTATATTGGGCATCACCTGGAAAGAGGTGTGCATAAAATGCAGTAAAGTGCGCTATAAACCATAATAATATTATACTTCCTACTATAAAAGCGACTCCTATTTTCATTTCTATTCTACCTAAAAGAAATCCATTAAATAACAGTCCCCCAATACATCCTACAACAAAACCGAAAAGCCCTATGGATATTCTCATAAGAGGTATTGTACACAGCCCTAGTTAGCCAGCAAAGATACTATACATTCATGCTTCCTGCATCCTCAAAGGCATTATAAGATGCAAAAACCTCTCCTCTCCCGGAAGGCCAAAGATAGCCGGATGTTGGGGGTCTGTCATCTTCATCACAACAACATCACTATCAATATGATTGAGGAAATCTAAAAGATAAGAGGAACTGAGAGCGATCTTAGTATCTCCCCCCGTAATCTCCGCAGTTAACTCAGCCTCATCCTTTCCTACCTGTGTTTGAGGAGTGGCAATTACTGCTTTGCCTTCCGAAAAAGTGAATGTGAGATTGTTATTCATCTCTTTCGCAAAATAGTGCATGCGTTTTACGGCAACGAGGAGCTCGCTTGTGGTGAAGAGGATAGTGGTCGTCGTTTCCTTAGGAATAATCTGTTCGTAATTTGGAAACTTGCCATCAATCAGGCGGGACATAAACCTCGTATCACCAATTTTCACCTCAATCTGCTGCTTACTAAGTGTTACGGCCACTCTTGGCATATTCTCCTTTTCTTCCTTTCCCTTCTTGTCTCCTTTTTGAGCACTTAGAGCCACCTTCACTTCCTCTAAAATCTTTACCGGAATTATACAGGAAAGCTCCTGATCCTCCCCATCTGCAGGAAGCTTGAACTCTGAAAGACGGTAGCTATCAGTAGAAACAAGAATAAGAGAATGACCACTTCTGCGAACATACACACCAGAAAGAACAGGACGCAGTGTTGTTCTGGCTGCCGCAAAAGTGACATAATGAAGAGACTGTAAAAGAACAGCTGGGTCTAAAGAGAATGATGTCTGTTTTTCTACTTCTGTGATTGTTGGATACTCTGAAGCAGCCTCTCCCGCTATCACTGTTTTTGCGTGTTTAGAAGTACATTTTAATTGCGTTCCATCTTTTACCTCCAACGTTAATTCTTGATCTGAATTGTACTGTGCAAAATTTACAATTGCCTTTGCAGGAATTGTAATTGATCCTTCGCTCTCAATAGCTGCAGGAAAACTAGTGATAATACTCAGCTCTAAATCTGTCGCACTTACAGTACAACTAATTCCTTTCGCCTCTAAAAGAACATTTCCTAAAATTGGAAGAGCTTGCTGGCTTCCAATTGCTCTACTTACAAGTTGAAGTGAGGAAAGAAAATCTGAAGTTGTGCAGGAAAATTTCATGTCTTATAGGAAGGAAAGGAAAGGGAAAATACTAAATTCATCATTATCATACATCCTTTTCTTTCCTCCACATCTTCTTGTCTAATATGTGGAAAAAAGAAACGTAATATACAGAAGACGGCTTCTAGATCAAATTCTATCTTCATATGAACACATTCTCTGTGTGGGGCGGATGTGGAAAACTCGTGGACAAGCCACCTAAGAATGAGGAGCGCTCATAGAAACAAAGAAATGGCTTATGTAAGCCAATAATAAAACTACCTGTGCATACCTCAGGCTATGTATACCCCTCCATTCAAGATGCATTTTCCACAGCCATTGTGGATAACAATTTTGAACAATCGAGAGGCAAAAAAGAGATAAAAATCAGTTTTAAGAAGATTAAGAACCTTCATTTCCATCTTGAGTGAGATAGCCGAAGGCAAACTAGGTCCTTGTTTCAGGGGTTATCCACAGATGTACACATCCTCAAAGTACGTGGAAAGTTGGGAGTGAATAGGTGAAAGTTTTAGAAGAAATACCTGTGTCAGATCTGCTTCGTAACTTTTCACTTTCAACTCTCAGCTTACCAGTCGTTCAATTATCTAAAATACTTTTTCCTCTCTCCCATTCCTGGAACGCCAGTTTTATTTTTTCTCACTTCAGTACTGCCTGCCTCCGTCTTCTTCACAAAACTTTCCTCTGGAATGTCGCTACCAAGCATTATGCCTCCACTCACAAATGTGCCACTCCCCACCTTTACTCCAGGGTTTGTTCCCACGTGGATTCCAAAGCGGCAGTTGTCTCCCACAATCAGCCCAAGTTTTGTGAGACCGGTTTGAACGGAGCCTTCACCGAGAGGCTCTGCAGAGAGGATCTCGCTTTCATCGAGGCGTAGGTTGCCAGTCATGCACCCGCCACCAAACGAAACATTGCGGCCCACCACACTATCGCCCAGGTAGGTCATGTGGGTCCACACAGGGCCTGCGAGGATGCTGCCTTTCACTTCTGTGCCAAAACCCACCACGCAGTTCTCCCCAATGCTGGAATCTCGCACGAGGGCATTGTTACCAATAATGGATCCGGTTCCAATGTAGCAAGGGCCCTTCACTGTTGCATGAGGAAGAATGCGCACGCCTTCTTCGATGATCACATTTCCTTCTATAACGGCGGTAGGGTGAATGATCGCTTTCTTGTGAATAGACGGTTTCGTGATTGTGCCAAGGAGCTGAGAGAGGAGTGGGAGCAGATGCCACGAATACTTTACGGGTTGCCAAGGACCTTCATAGGGGACTGCGCGGTAGTGTTCGGTTTTCAAAAGAGAATCGAGTGCACGCTCGTAACCATCATCGCCTTCCTTCACTTTCTTAAGGGCCTCTAAAAGCCTCGATGCATCGTTGTGTACGTGTGCAACGATATTCACAAGATCGCTTGGCTCTTTACCCTCCCCAGGCTTTTCTATGATGGACGTGACCTGTCCATTCTTTACCGTGAGATATCCACCGGGAAAATACCTGCTAACTTTGTAAGCGAGGAGTGCACCGGATACATCTTTTCCAGATGCTTCTTTTTGTAAATCTTTGTAGGCAGAGGGATCAATGAAATCGTTGCCCGAGACTAAGAGCACCGCTTCTTTTTTACAAAGCGGGAGGGCAGCTAAGAATGCCCGGTGCATTCCAAGGGCTTCTCCTTCTTGGACGACAATGGGAGTCTTTGGGTAGAGCGTGGAAAGTTCAGCTTTGTTCTCTTTATTCACAACGAGAATCAGATCGGTGAGTCCTGCCGACTTCAGCGCGTCCACCTGATGTTCTGCAAGGGTCTTCCCAAGGATAGGGAAGAGGGGCTTTTCCGAAAGAGGCCAAAAACGTCGTGATTTGCCGGCAAGGATCAGAATCGTTTTCACTGAGCCCTATTCTACGGCTTACAGTAGAGGAATACCAGGCCTAACGAGGCAAACGGACTACTCCAATTCTATGGCGAGTGTGCCCTCATGTGCCGTCACTCTTACGGGAATATGAAAATAGCGGTAGCGCTCCATAACATCCGCATGAGGGTGGCCGTAGCTGTTATCCCTACCCGCTGAAATCAGGGCTAGCTTTGGAGTGACAGCGAGAAGGAAGCCTGTAGAGGAAGAGGTACGACTGCCGTGGTGCCCAACTTTGATGATGTCTGCATCAATGTCCGCTCCGGTTTTAAGGAGTGCCTCCTCCGCTTTCTTTTCTATATCAGCGGTAAACAAAATACTCTGACCTTTATAGAGGGCGCGGAGAACGATGCCTGTATCGTTGGTATCCGGAGGCCTCACTCCCAGTAACCCAGCCTTGGGCCACACCACATCAAGTACCACTCCATCTCCCAGATCAATATCTTTGGATGGGTCGGCAAGGATCACGGCAGCCCTCTTTTGTTTTATGAGAGAAAGAAGTTCTTGGTACCTCGCATCGCTCTTTTCTATGCCTGTCATCAATACCCTTTCCACTTTGTACCGTCTGAGAATTTCTGGGAAAGATGCGAAGTGATCGAGGTCGGGATGTGTGAGCACAAGGAGCTCAATCGTACGATCCAGAAACGGCATGTTCTCTGCGAGGCGTGTGAGCGTGGTGAGATCGGGGCCGCCATCTATAAGCACCTGCTTGCCAGAAGGGCTTCGTAGCAAAATGGAGTCGCCCTGCCCAACATCCAACACCCGAACGGACAAGTGCCCATTTGCACCCACGGAGAGTTCGCGCACACAGAAGAGGATGAGCAGTATTTCCACTGCACTGATTACAAGCCAAAGAAAAGCATATGGCTTTTTCTTCATGGTGAGTAAGCATGCTCCTGTCGCCCCGCTAAGACAATTGTTCGTGCCTCCGGATAGAAGCCCATCCTGCAATGCTTCCTGCCATTAAAAATACTGTGAGCACGCCGGCGCCACTAGGGGCCAGACCATTACCTAGTGCAAAGGGTTTGAGTGTGAGCGAAGTAGTCACACCTTTTGATACAACACCCGAGCGAGAGACAGTATTCACCGTGATGCGCAGCGTTCCTGGAAGCATGCCTTTCCAGCGCACGAACGTCGCATCTTTTTGTAGTATTTGTGCCGCCCCTTTTTCGCCATTCCATTCAGGCGTTACCCGGATGCTTGCAATATCAGATGTGTCTCCCGGTAAAGACCATGCTGTCACTACCAAATAACTCCCATTGTTTGCAGGTTCTGATTTGGCTTCAAGGTTTGAAACATCTTGTGGAGGAGATTCTTTTTGCAAGTCCACCATCACTTCGTCTGTAAATGCGTTCATTTCTTTTCCATTCTTATCCACAGGAAGCACTGCAATAAATACCGAAGGAGAGGATGGAATGTTTGTGAGAATGAACTCCGTGTTCGCTGCGCTTGTCCTTTCAAAATCATCGTATGTGCCGCCATTCTCTAGGATGGATTTGGTTCCGTAGTACACGTTGTAATAGGAAACATCAGATCCAGCCTGAGGATCCCAGCGCACATGTATCTGGCCATCTCGAAAGACTGCCTGCACATTTGATACAGGTGTTGCAGATACGATGAGTGGGAAGAACCCCATGCAGAGCAGTGTGATGATGGGCCAGAGAGATCGGAAACGTGCGTGCATAGGAAATGAGTATAGCAAACATCTATTGTTTTAAAGTGCGCAGAATTCCTGTGCCGTATGCAAGTGAACCCATCCCAATAATTGCAATACACATGCAGAAGGCTGTAAGAGGAGAACTGAGCAAAAATGGTTTGAGGAGAAACAGAATCGAGCAAAGGCCAACTCCATATAGTGCTAGCTGCCGTACGTGCACTGCCGAAAGCCTGAGAGGAAAGACGCGAAGGGTTTGCGGTAGGAGCAGAGCAGCGAGAGTGGAATGTACAACAACAGAAGTAATGGTGGCACCCATGAAGCCGAGGCCCGGAATGAGCGCAAGATTGCAGGCAAGGGAAATAACTACTCCTACAAGGAGTGTCGCCACAAGTGGCTTCCAGGCATGGCGAGTGAGAAGACAATAAAAGCAAAACACAATGATGCAGTTCATGAGCATGGAAATACTCAGGAGTTGCAATACGCTATCGGAGCCAGCATGAGTAGCAGTACTTAAGTAGCTATCCGTTGTGAGGAGCTGCATGAGTGGGCGTGCCCACAGCGAGGAGAAGAGGAATGCCGTCATGCCAATGAGTAGAACTACAAAGAAAATTGTTCCCAAAAAATCACGAGTATCTTCCCCTCTGGAGTCACGCTCGCTCAGAATTGGTAGAGTGGAATTAAGCAAAAAAGTAGGGAACAGGTACGCCATATCCATCGCTCTCTGCACAAAGCCGTAGTAGGCATTCTGAATATCGTGGTCTGGGCGCAGGATGCCAATGAGAGTCACATCAAATTGCCTATAGAGAGCCGTGCACAAAAATGCAATTCCGTAGGGAGCCGCCAGGATAAGAATATGGCGCATGAGCTGGGGGTCCCAATTGATGCGGGGCAAGAAAACTTTGCTCGCATAGAACACGCTCAAGACGAGAAGCACAAAAGCGCCCACTCCTCCAAAAGCAAGGAACAGGTAGTACACCCTTTCATCTGTGGAAAAACGGATTCCATAGAGAAGGATCAAGCCAGTAAGAGCAACAGTCACAATGCGTTGAATCACTTCTGCAATGAATACGTAGTGCATTCTATAGCTCACCTGAAATACGGTGCGAAGCATTCCCGCAAGGAGAGTAAAGAATGGAACAAGTACTGCGATGGTAATGCCAAGCGAGAGGGGTGTGCCTCTCCACTGGGGAATGGCCCATGCAATCATGAGTGCACTTCCAAGAGAGAGGAGAAGGATGATGAAGCGCAGCAAAAAGAGGGTTCCCAGCATCCGCTCTTTATCCTTTGCCTTGCTCACTTCACGCACCGCAACCGCATACAACCCAAAATCTGCGAGGATTCCAAAAATTTGCAGATACCCGTAAGCCGTGTTGTACTCCCCAGCCAGTTCCTTACTGAGCCCATTTGCTACCATCTTCACTGTCACAATAGAAAGAGCGGCCATGGTGACCTGGCTCGCAATTTGCCAGAGGGTGGAGGAAGCGACTTGGCGAGTGGACATGAGGGGATTGTAGATGAGGAATTGGAAGAAGCAGAGGACTCAGACGAATCAGAGGATTCACTGTAGAAACTATACGGCAGTTACTGAGGAGAATAATTACGTATCCTCTGGCTCTTCTGTTTCGTCTGATTCCTCTGAATCCTCAGTGGACATTCCTCTATTATTGCAGTAACATACACAGGATCAATGCCCTTAAGCTTCCGTCACCTCACGTCCACTAAGCAGCTCTCGCGCAGTGATACGGACGCTATTTTGGCAGAGGCGGCTACCATGGAGAAGGTGCTGAAGAAAGGAGGAAGTGACCTTCTCGCAGGCAAAATCCTCGCCGCACTCTTTTACGAGCCAAGCACGCGCACGCGCCTCAGCTTTGAAACTGCCATGCTCCGGCTTGGAGGCCAGGTAATTACAGCCGATGGATTCCAATTCAGCTCACTCTATAAAGGAGAGACGATTGAAGACACGATGATGATGGTGGGTGGATATGCGGACATCATTGCGATGCGGCACCCCGAGCAGGGAAGTGCCGACCGCGCAATCACTGTGTGTCCAGTTCCCTTCATTAATGCCGGTGATGGCCCAGGTCAGCATCCTACTCAGGCACTGTTGGATCTTTATACGATCAAGAAAGAGTGCAAGAAATTAGATGGCGTACATATCGCAATGGTGGGGGATCTGCGGTACGGCCGTACCGTGCACTCGCTCTGTTTTCTTCTAGGTCTTTATCCTGGTGTTCGCTTCACTCTCATCGCGCCCAAGGAACTTACCATGCCAGAGAAGGTAACGAGCTTCCTGAAAGAAAAAAATATCGATTTTACGCAAGCAGATACGATAGATGCAGGGCTTGATGCTGATGTAATTTATATGACGCGTGTTCAAAAGGAACGCTTCGCAGATCCAGCAGAATACGAGCGTCTCAAGCTCCAATACATTCTGAAAGCGGATCATGTGAAAGGCAGAAAAGCAATTGTGATGCATCCGCTTCCTCGAGTGGGTGAAATTGCGGAAGAAGTAGATGCCCTCCCCAACGCAGCCTATTTCCGTCAGGCTCGTAATGGTGTTCCCGTACGCATGGCAGTTCTTGCTATGCTTCTCGGGAAAGCATGAAAAATTTCCTCATCCAAAACGGCACACTCGTGAACTCTCAAGAAGAGCGACAGGTAGATATTTTAATCGAAGACGGCACCATCACATCTATCACGTCCGAACTTTCAACTTTCAACTTTCAACTTTCAACTTTGGAAGTTATTAATGCAACCGGACTTCTCATTATGCCGGGACTGATCGATTGTCATGTCCACTTCCGCGAACCAGGATTAGAGTACAAAGCCTCCATGAAAACAGAAGCAATGAGTGCGCTTGCAGGAGGTGTAACGACGGTGTGTGAGATGCCTAATACCATCCCACCCACTGTTACAGTTGCAGCGCTGGCAGATAAAGTACGAAGGGCACAGGAGATAAGCGGGTGCGATATCAGGTTCTTCTTCGGGGTGACCAAAGCAGTTCACCTCGTTGCCCTACGAGAACTATGGACCGGAGACTCGGCGGAACTCCAGAGGCTGAAAAAACAGTGTTGCGGCGTAAAACTGTACCTCGATCACTCTACGGGGGATCAGAAAATTGATGGAGAAATTTTGGATGAGGCTTTTAAGGTGTGTGCGGAACTCGGCGTTACGGTCGTGTGCCATTGCGAGGATGCTTCGATGAATAAAGTTGAAAGTGAAAAGTGGAAAGTGGAAAGTGATGTGAGTGCTCATTCTAAAATGAGGCCACCTGAATCCGAGGAGAAGTCTATTACGGATGCTATCGCTCTGGCTCGCATACACGGCACACATCTGCATGTTGCCCACTTGTCTACCAAGCAAGGAATTGAGCTTGTGCGAGAGGCAAAGAAGGAAGGTTTGGGTGTGACTTGTGAAGTGGCACCACATCATTTGTTCCTCACAACGGATGACTACAAGACGCTTGGAACGCTTGGAAAAATGAACCCGCCGCTTCGCACCAAGGGGCATCAAGACGCTCTGTGGGAAGGGGTAGCGGATGGCACCGTCGACTGTATTTCGACCGATCATGCGCCACATACCTTCGAAGAGAAGAAGGCGAAAAATCCTTTGGAGGCACCCAGTGGAGTACCAGGAGTGGAGACGATGCTTCCATTGCTGCTTACAAAACTGAAGCCAACAGATATCCTTCGGCTGTGCTTCCAAAATCCCAATCGCATTTTCTCACTCAGAAAAAATGATGTCGCGGAAGGTTCGCTTTGCGATTTCATCTTGGTTGATCCAAATGTTTCATGGACTATTCGCGGCAAAGATCTACACAGTAAATGTGGGTGGACCCCGTATGAGGGGTGGGAGGTGAAGGGGAAGGCAGTGAGGACTGTGAAGGGATAATAGGGTCACTAGTTATGGTGAAGTAATTCCTCAGAATACCCCCATCCCCGGCCCTTTCCCCACGGGGGAAGGGAGATTTTTAAAACAAACAAAAACATTCCCTCCCCCGAGGGGGAGGGTTAGGGTGGGGGAATACGAGAAATACTTCCTCCCGCGTATCGCCCGCAAAGTTCAGCGTGACACGCTTAGATGGTGCTTTAAATTTTCTTCAAGTACCCAATCAGCTCATCCGGTCTCCCCACCACAAGTTCAGCACCATGCCTCTCAATGTCTTTTGGAGACCACTCTCCTTTCACGGCGAAGCACTCCATGCCTGCTGCATGTGCAGCCTTGATGTCGAACAGTTGGTCGCCAATGTAGAGGCATTCTGTTGGATTCACTCCAAGCCTGTCCGCAGCAAGTAGTAACGGATGCGGATGAGGCTTCGATAAATTGCCTGTGTCGTCTACAGTGACGATCGCAGAAAAGTTTTTTTTGATATCTAAGTGCTCATCAATGGCGTTTACGTAGGTCATCCAAGAGGTGGTGACCAATCCTAAAGGAACCGAGGGTAGAGACTTCATGAGCTCTTGAGCGCCTGGAATCCACTGGGATTTTGTGCGTAGTAAGTCGATGTAAATTTCATCTCTGCGCGCACGAACGCTTGGCACATCTTTTTCTGTCAGCCTATGCCGAGCAAGGATCTCGGTTAAGTGAATGGGGGTGGTGTACCACTCATAAAATTCTTCGTGCGTTGTTTTGATATTAATTTCTTTCAGTGCTTGCATCACGGCCTGTTTGTAGAGGCTGATGGTATCTATAAGAGTGCCGTCGAGATCGAAGAGGAGGGCGGAGTAGTGCATGGCTTTTGCAGATTACCTTGAAAAGGGGACAAAGGGGATAAAAGTGACAAGAGGGACAAAAGTTTTTAGGCCTTTGTCCCCTTTAAAACCTTTACAACGTTTGTCCGCTTTAAACCTCAACCATAAGTGGAATCACCATCGGCTCGCGGTCTAGCTTGCGATCGAAATAGCGGAAGAGTGCACCTGTGATCGCTCGCTTGAGGGCTTTGCGATCCTTTTCACCTCTGTTCAGTTCGTCTTCGTAGGCTTTGCGTGAAGTTTGAATAATTTCTCGGCTGATCTCGGTTTGTTCCGAGCCATACAGGAACCCGCGTGAGAGCACTTCGGGATCGGCTACCAAGCGCTTACTATCGGTGTACACCTTAAAGAGGATGATAATCATCCCGGAGGTACTCATGATTTTGCGATCATCCAGAGTCTTTTGGCCTTCACCGGCAGAGCCGCGTCCATCAATAATCACATCGCGGTAGGGTACTTTCTGTTTACTGCGCCTAGCATCACCTTTCGCATCGAATTCAATAATTTCTCCGTTCACGAGGAGGTGCACTTGGTTCTCTGGGTACCCAATTCCTCGCACAAGATCTGCATGAGCAGAGCGCATGTGTGGTTCACCGTGTTCGGGAATGATATGGCGCGCACGCACAAGGCGGTGCATGAGGAGGAGATCCTGCTGATAGCCGTGTCCCGTTGTATGCAGTGCTAATTCCTGATTGGTTTTTACGTGTGCACCCAGCAAATTGAGGTTATTCACCACTTTTGCAACGGCGCGTTCGTTTCCAAGAATAGGATTGGAGCTTAATACGACGGTATCGCCCTTTTTAATAGTGATGTGACGGTGTGTACCAAGGCCCATGCGGGCAAGGCCTGCCACCTCTTCTCCTTGGCTACCCGTGGTAAGGATAAGCACTTCGCTATCCGGAAGCTTATCCATGGCAGGATTTACCTTACGGATGAGACCCCGTGGAGCCTTGATGTAACCCAGCTGCTGGGCGATATCGATGTTGGCTTCCATGCTGCGGCCAGAAATAAATACTTTGCGATTGAATCTGCGTGCGTGTTCGATCACTTGTTCAAGGCGATTCAAAAGTGAACTGAAGGTAGAGATAATTACTCTGCCTTTTGCATCACGAATGAGACCGAAGAGTGTCTGCGAGATTTCTTTCTCGCTTTTACTGTGTCCGGGTTTTGTTGCGTTGGTGGAATCGGCAATAATGGCCAATACTCCTTCATCTCCCAGTTCAGCCAGGCGGTGAAAATCCGCAGGCGGTTCGTTCATAGGAGTGAGGTCAAACTTGAAGTCACCCGTGTGCACGATCGTCCCATACGGAGTGTGCACGGCAATGGCGGCTGAGTCTGGTATGGAGTGCGTGACACGCAAGAATTCCACAGTAATTTTTCCAATTTTTACTTTCTCACGGAAGTTTACGGTATTGAGCTGTGCCTTGGCATTCAGCTTTTCCTCTTCCAGGCGCTTGCGTACAAATGCCATGGTGAGGCGAGTGCCGTAGCAGGGTGGAAAGTGGAGAGCGGGTAATAAATGCTGCGCTGCTCCAATGTGGTCTAGGTGCCCATGCGTGAACAGAACCGCTTTAATACGATTCTCTCGCCCGCGGAGTGTGGAGATATCAGGAATCAAATAATCAATTCCCAACATATCTTCATCTGGAAATTGAAGGCCTAGATCGATCAAATATATATCGTCGTCTACTTCAATCACGAAGCAGTTACGACCTACCTGTTCAAACCCTCCCAGCGGATACACGCGCAGGTTTCCTTTGCGTATTCCTCCCGTCTGTACCACGGCAGGTTGTGCCGCAGGAACAGGGGAAGCAGTTCCTCCTACAGTAGGAAGAATGGGCTTTGGTCCTTGGAAAGGAACGGAAGGTGATAGTGGTTTTCTTCGGAAGCGTCTCCTCCGGTTATTATGTCGAAAGGGCTGCCCCGGTTTTTGCTGGGATGGTGGGCGGGGTGTATTTCCCGTCTCCGATGAGCGCTGCCCACTTGGGGATGCACGCTCTCCTCCTTGTTGTTCTGTCATGTCTTGTATTGGAATATAAAATAGTAATGACTCTCACGAGTGTACTCCCGAAGGGGCTTAATAGCAAGGTGGTTGATGTCGAATACCCTATATTTTGGCTTAGATACAACGAATTTTTGTATGACATTTTTGTTTCTTTTAAGCAAATCCCAAATCTTAGATCCCAGATCCCAACAAAATAAAAAATAAAATTGGGATTTGCTCTGATTGTCTTGTAGTAGCATCTTCTTCAGTTGCTTCACCGCCTTTTCCCCGGTAGCCTGCATCCCTGATGGACGTTACTGTCTACGCAGGTTCTACTGAGGTGAAGGGAGCAAGCACTCCTATTTCTCTCACTTTCCATTCTCCGCAAGGGGAAAGGGCATGTTTGCTAATTCAATCAGATGCAAAAGAAAGCCAGATGGAATCATTCGCCGATGAGTGTGCAGGCATCATCCGGCACTCGCTCTTGTCGGTAGAAGGCGAGGCATGGCACCGAATGGACGGTACTCTTAAAGAATTGAACGGTCTCTTTAAAGGGCTTCAGCTCAGTAATGCATTAGAAGAAGTGCATGCAGTGGTGGCGATACTAGAAGTGACAGGCGCTCTTCATGTCTCTCATGCGGGTAGGGGGGAGGCGTATTTGGTTCGAGGCGGAGTGGCTAGCCAAATAACAGAGTTCAGTCCTGGGAAGCCAGTTCCTGCATTTGTGCACATTAGCACTGGTCAGCTTGAGGAGGGTGATGCCGTAGTGCTTTCCACTCATCGCTTACTGCGCACATTCACCCCTGCAACTCTTGGGACCGTTGTCTCGCAAGAAGGAGCACTTGAAGAAATAACCGCAACCCTTGAAGCAGAGGCAGAGAGTGCTGCCCTAGCAATTATTCAATTGCCAGGAGGGAGCCCAGCTCCTGTGGCAACAGCCAAGCACTCGCGTACGCAAGAAATGGCAGCAAAAAGGCAGGCCCGAAGAGGGCGGCAGCCGGGCGTTATGGGCATTCTTCAACAAGGATTTTCATATCTCGCGCCCGTGGGCGGAGTGATTGCGAACACATGGAAAAAATTTGATGTGCAGAGATTCATTCCAAGCATAAAAAAGAAGCCGACGGGATTCATAGAGAATATGCAAGAAAAAGCAGAACAATTTTTGTCGGATCTACGGAATCCCAAACGCAGGAAGCGAGCACAGTTACTTTTGCTTGCAGGAGCAGTGGCGGTATTTTTAGTGATCTGGATGTTGGTGAGCCTTTCAACTGTCACGCAGCGAAGCAAGACAAAATCTGAGCTATCGCAAATTCTCACGGAAGCAAAAGATAACATTCGAGTAGCAGAAAACCGTAAGCTGGCGGGAGATACAGCGGGTGCCAGTGAGATTCTTGATACAGCAGAAAATAAAGCTCGTCAGGTAGTGAACAATGAATCTCGCCTCTATACAACTGAAGCACTGGATTTACTTGATCAAATTCGTCAGAAGCAAGAAGAGCTCAGTAACACCGCACGCGTATCGCCACGAGTGGTCGTGAACCTCAGTTCCAAAAATAGCAACGTATCGGCACAAGGTCTCATTGGTCTTGGGGATGGAGAATTTGTGGTGTTCGATCGTCAGTACACGTACAGAGTGCTTCTCAATACCCTGGATGAGCCAAGGCGAGTGAGCGAAGGAGAATTGCTGCTTCTGGGCGCTCCTTTTGAGCGCTTTAATGCTCAGATATACATGACCACAGGCAATAGTCTTTCTGAGGTTGTTGGAAACCAGGCAACAATGATGAAGACAGAAGATCCTCAGGGATGGAAGGAAGGAGTGGATATAGAAACATACCTTCGGTACCTCTACCTCCTTGCCCCCAAAGAGAAACAAATTTACAAGTACGAGCACCTACAAAATAGATATGGGCCTCCCGTGGGATACAACGTGAATGCAGATCTTGCGGATGCAGTGGATATGTCTATTGATGGGAGTGTCTACGTTCTGAAAGAAGGTGGTGTAATTCTAAAGCTTCTGCGCGGCGAAGCGCAGCCATTCACACTTCGAGGATTCCCCAAAGACGTGTTAAAAACAGCCACAAAGATTTTTAAGGTTCCGAATGGCAATATCTATGTATTAGATCCAGTAAATGCTCGTGTGGTTGTGATAGCTGATGGTGGTGCTACGGGTGAGGCAACCTATGTGCGACAGTACCTTCTCGAAGGCGAACAGCTGGGAACACTGAAGGATCTGTATGTGGATCCTGACCAAAACCACCTGTATGTGATTGATGAGAAGAGAGTATATGCGATTGATATTGGCACACGGTAATTATTATTAGTTGAAAGTTGAGAGTGGAAAGTGGAAAGTGAAACTCGTATTACTCGAATGGAGGACTGCTTCCATAACTTTCAACTCTCAGCTTTTCACTTTCCACTTTGACCATGCGAATTCTTCTCTTTGGAACATTCGATATCCTTCACCCCGGCCACCTCTTTGTTTTTCAAGAAGCAAAAAAGCGAGGGGACGTGTGGATTGTTATTGCACGAGATAGGAATGTAGAAAAATTGAAGGGGA
Source organism: uncultured Candidatus Peribacteria bacterium (assembly GCA_964548055.1). GTDB lineage: Bacteria > Patescibacteriota > Gracilibacteria > Peribacterales > Peribacteraceae > CAZJPS01. Next base: position 20,104 of record CAZJPS010000003.1, on the reverse strand, counting down.
AGACGGCAGTTCATGTAGAGGAGGAAAGGAAGAGACGGGTAGAAGAGGTGTTCCCCGAGGCACATGTGATATTGGGCGATTCTTCGGATTTTTTTGCCCCAGTGCGTACTCTGAAGCCCGATTTGATTCTCTTTGGATATGATCAAAAGCTGCCTCCTGGTATATCAGAGGCAGATTTTTTGTGTCCTATAGAGCGGCTTCCCGCTTATAAGCCACAGGAGCATAAGAGTAGTTTACTCAGGCAAAAAGGGTTACAGAAGCGCGATAACTAACCTCGTATTGCGTTTCGGGGGTGGCACTCACCGTCATTTTCTGCTAAGATATTCAGATGTCTACACACCCCTCTCTTCGTCTTCAGTTGTTAGGAGCAGCAGCAGGAATTGCTGTTTCGTTTGGTATCTACACATTTGTGACGTGGGAACCCGTTCAGAATTTTGCTGCGACAGTATTTCCTTCGGGAGAAGCAGCTGTGTTTACAAAGGAAGATAAGGCCGAGCGCAGGAATGATATTGTAAAAAGAGCCAAAGAAATCATTGCTGAGGAGCTTGCAAAGCAGCATGAGGAAGAAGCTGAAGGAGCACAGTAACACCCAGAATTCTGACACTGAGGGATGGTGTTCTTTTCTGATCTACTGATGTAAAAGATCAAGCGCAAAACGTAGCGCAATGACGTATGATACAGGGTATGCAGGTGGATATCCCTTTCTTCTTCATTATTTTTCTTTTAGGCGCGGTGATGGGAAGTTTTGGGAATGTGGTGATATTGAGGGGTATACAGGGCAAGAGCGTGCGCGGCAGATCGCAGTGTCCCTATTGCGGAAAAATCCTCGGCCCTCTGGAGCTTATTCCAGTCGTCAGTTTTTTTATACAAGGCGGCAAATGTGCAGAATGCAAACACTCTCTTTCGTGGCAGTATCCGCTTGTAGAAATGGCGAGCGCAATTCTTTTTACACTCACTTTTTACATCCTTCCCTATGCTCAAGCGGGCCCCATGAGTATTGCTCTCTGGCTTCTTTTGCTTCTGTGTGTCACAGATGCTCGCACCGGCTACGTGCCCGATGCACTCAGCATTCCATTTCTCTTAGCATCTCTTTTGTACGCAGTTTTCTTGCCTGTGTATCCCTGGGCGCCTATTGCAATAGGCGTGGGTTTCTTTGGGCTACAGTGGGTAGTGAGTAAGGGTACATGGATTGGAACGGGGGATATCATCATTGCAGCAGGAATGGGTGCCCTTGCTGGAGATACTGAAAATATGATTCTTGCACTCTTTGCTGCATATATTATTGGCGCTGCGTTTGCCATTGTTCTTCTCATTCGTAAAAAGAAGCACATGCAGAGCCAACTGCCATTTGGTCCTTTTCTGGGGATAGGCACACTGGTCGCGGTCTTTTTAGGGAACTCCATTCTGCAGGTGCTGTTTCCAGTATAAATAAGGCCCAGCCTTATAACAGGTTAGGCCCTAAGAAGATCAGGGCCTTCGTGCCGAAGTCGGCTGTTCGCCCTTCGGCAATGCTCTATGCTGGAGTGCCAGCGCAGGGAATTGCCAAAGGAGAACATAGCTCCTGACACGCATATTTTATACAAAATAGTTGATTTGTCAACTATGGACTATACTACTTTTATGAAGGTTGTTGCCCAAAACAGGCGTGCCAGGTTTGAGTATGAAATCCTCGAAACTATCGAGGCCGGGATCATCCTCACGGGTAGCGAAGCTAAATCTTGCAGGATGGGCCACCTCAGTATTGCAGGTTCCTATGTATCTTTTTATAAAGGTATTGCCCAGCTAAAGAATGCAAAAATCACAAAGTACGCTTTTAGTGGGCCCTCTGTTCCTCACGAAGATAGTCGTGATAGAACTCTTCTTTTAAAGAAACATGACATCGAAAAATTGCAGAGCAGTGTGGCTGAAAAAGGCATCGCTATCGTTCCGCTGGAAGTGAAAGCTGGTAAATTTATCAAAGTCCTCCTCGGCATTGGGCGCGGACGGAAGAGGTATGATAAGAGGCAGAAGATTAAAGAACGGGACGTGAGTAGGAGAGTGAGGGAAGGAAGGGAGGAATAATGCACTCTTTCGTTTATTGGTTTACTCGTTGATTCGTTTATTCGCGAAATTGTTATTCGAATAAACGAGTAAACGAATTATCGAATAAACGTTCTCTTCAAAGTTCTTTTTGTTGTATCTTCTGGCAGATGTCATTATTGCCACCCCAAATCCACCGCATGATCGAGGAGTTTAGCAAGCTCCCGGGTATTGGCCCAAAGAGTGCAGAACGCCTTACGTTTCATTTACTGCGAAGCTCCAAAGCATCGCCGGAAAAACTGGGAGAGGCGCTACTGGCACTCAAGCATGACCTGAAATACTGCAAGATCTGCCAGATGATTACGCTGGAGGAAATCTGCGCCATTTGCAGTGATCCTTCGCGTGATGCCTCCACTATTTTGGTCGTAGAAGATCCGCTGGAAGTGATTGCGTTTGAAAAAACATCCTATAAAGGTTTGTATCACGTTCTCCATGGAGTCCTTTCTCCCATCGACGGAATGGGGCCTGAACAATTAAAGATGCGAGAACTGGTGGACCGAGCAAAAAAAGGGACGATAAAAGAAGTGATTGTTGCCACCAATCCAGATATAGAAGGCGAGGCGACTGCCAACTATGTACGTATGCAATTGCAGTCCTTTGTTCCAGCGGTCACACGTCTCGCACACGGCCTTCCCATGGGGGCGGATATTGAATTTGCGGATCAGGTGACTTTGAGAGAGGCGTTGGCGGGGAGGAGGAGCCTTTAAAAGGGGACAAAGGTTTAAAAGGGGACAAAAGGGACAAAGGTCTTTTTACATAAGAGGCCTTTATCGCCTTTATCTCTTTTTCATCTAATGTCGAAACGCCCTCACGCCTGTCGTGACCATCACAATTCCCAACTCATTCGCTTTTGCGAATACATCAGCATCTTTAATAGATCCTCCCGGCTGGATGATGGCACTGACGCCGGCTTTGGCAGCTTCTTCTAAGGAATCAGGGAAAGGGAAGAAGGCATCACTAGCCATTACGGCGCCTTTGGCACGGTCCCCTGCGCGTTTGACGGCGATCCAGGTGGAATCGACACGGCTAGTCTGACCTGCACCGATCCCGACAGTTACCTGATCTTTTGCGAACACAATTGCGTTTGATTTGGCATATTTTACGGCTTTCCAGGCGAAGAGAAGATCAGAGATCTGCTCTTTGGTCGGCTTCTTATCTGTCACCACTGTGAAGTCCTTTTCTGTCACAATTCTGTGGTCTGAATTTTGCACCAGCATTCCTCCCAGGACGGAGCGATATTGCACGGCTCCATTGGGACGAACTTTTTGTTCGATCACGCGGATGTTTGGTTTTTCCTGAAGAACTTTTAGTGCTCCTTTTTCGTAGCTTTCTGTAATGATCACTTCCGTAAAAATTTTCTGCTCAATAATTTTTTTGGCAATTTCCTCTGTGCATGGTCTATTAAGAGCGATGATCACGCCAAAGGCGGAGAGGCGATCGGCATCGTACGCACGTTGGAAAGCTTCTTCGATAGTTTTTGCTGAGGCGATTCCACTTGGATTTGTGTGTTTCACAAACACCGCAGTTGGTTCTTCAAATTCACACACAGCGGACCATGCAGCATCGGCATCGAGAATATTTAGATAGCTGAGAGCTTTACCTTGATGCAAAGTTCCCCATGTTTTGGAAGTTGAGAGTTCAGAACTTTCCACCTTCCACTTTCCGCTTTCCACTGGCTCGAAGAGCCCATAATACTTTCCCCACTGATGCGGGTTTTCCCCATACCGTAGCGGAGTTCCTTGTGTAAGAATCACTCCCATAGTTTGTCCTTCGGAGAGATATTCCGCGATCATCGCATCGTATGCAGCGGTGTGGAGGAACACTTTTGCGGCGAGCTCAGCTCTCAACTCGAGCGATGTTTCTCCACTTTTTTTTAATTCCGAGAGAATGCGATCGTAATCAGCGCTATCGCACACGACAGTCACCGACGTATGATTTTTTGCTGCACTTCGGAGCAGTGTTGGTCCTCCAATATCAATCTGCTCAATAATTTCTGCATCAGTTTTACTAGGGTCTTCTGCCGTCTTTTTAAACGGATACAAATTCACCACCACGATATCGATCGGTTCAATGCCGAGTTTTTTTGCCTCTTTCACATCATCTGCATTCTCACGGCGAAATAAAATGCCTCCCATGATGAGGGGGTGCATGGTCTTCACTCGTCCTCCAAAACATTCGGGAAATTTTGTGATGTCTTCTACCGATGTTACGTCGATGCCTTCTTTTGTGAGATGAGTGAGTGTTCCTCCTGTGGATATGATCTGGTATCCAGCTCCTACGAGACCGCGTGCAAAATCTGTGATGCCGGCCTTATCGGATACCGAGAGGAGGGCTCGTTTCATGGGCGAAGGCAGTGTAGCGGAGAAAGGGGCTCTGAAAAGCCATTTTAAGAGCTTTTGAGGCATATGCTGTTTTCTCAGCCACATCCTTCCCTCTAGCCACGTTTTCTGCTAGAATAGTATGATTCCACTCAAAAATTCATGCCAAGTGCAGATATTGCATCCACTGCCAAAAAAGACCCTCCTAAGGGTAGTTCAAAGCGTGTTCTCATCATCGAAGACGAGAAACCATTAGCACATGCACTGGAACTCAAAATGAAGCACGAAGGATATGCGGTCACCGTGTGTTTGAACGGGGGAGAGGGCTTAAAAGAAGCGCTCACAGATAAATATAATATTATTCTACTCGATCTCATCATGCCTGAATTGGATGGCTTTAGTTTGCTGCAAGGCATGAAGGACAAAAATATTAAAACGCCAGTAATTGTATTAAGTAATCTTGGCCAAGAAGAAGATAGGGCGAAGGCAACAGCACTTGGGGTAAAAGATTATTTTGTGAAAGCTAATACGCCGATTGCAGAGATTGTTGCTAAGGTGAAATCTGTTTTATAAATGCATCTTGAAAATTCATAACTCTTTGCCGGCACCCAGCAATAGTAGAAATGCTCACCTCTAATCGCTTACCGTTTATTGCTCTCCATCTCACACACACTCCAACCTCTGTATGCCACTCAAAGACAGCGATCTCGGGAAACTGCTTCTGGATCAGAGCTATATTAGCCAGGAGGAATTAGACACGTGTCTAAAAGAGGCTGCACAGCGAAGCGTGCCATTTAAAAGCGTGCTGATTGAGTCGGGCCTCCTTACCCAAGATCTCATTGAGAGTGCAATTGCCGAGCACTATAAGTTGCCTTTTTATGACACAAAAAAGGCAAGCCCAACTCCTGAAGTAGTTGCTTCTCTTCCAGAGGATATTGCCCGGTCGTACATGGTGGTAGCTGTGGAAAGAGATGCAGACGCCTCCGTGACGGTAGTAACATCCGATCCCAGTAATTCACTCTTAGAGGAGGCAGTACGAATGAATTTGGATCAGACCAATGCGCAGTTTCCTGAGAAAGAAGATGAGTCGCTTAAAAAGCGTGCTGTCGGGAAAAAAGTAGCAGCAGCAGCGCCTAGTTTTTTACATTCGCGCAGTAAAGTTGAGCGCAAGCAGTTCACAGGAAAAGTGAGTATTCTCTATGCACCGCGTGCAGTGGTAGAAGGGCTCTTTGTGCACTACAGAAAGCCACTTGCCACCCGTTTTCAGGCCATCATTAATGAACAGAGAAAAGTTGCACCAGAAATTATTACTGAAATTTTCAACGATGCTATCGAACTCCGTGCATCTGATATTCACTTTGAACCGCAGGAAAAAATTGTCATCGTGCGCTTCCGCGTAGATGGAGTGATGCACGAAGCAGGCCGCATTCCAAAAGAGTATTACGAGGGAGTTGTAAACCGCATCAAAATTGAAGCAAATATGCGCCTGGATGAACACTTTTCAGCTCAAGACGGAGCAATCCGTTATGAGCCACGTGAAGGTGGAACCATGGATATTCGTGTATCTATTGTGCCGATTGTAGATGGCGAAAAGATCGTGTTGCGTCTTCTTTCCGAGTACGTACGCACTCTCACATTGCATGATCTTGGATTTTCAGAGGAATACCGACGCATCATCGAAATTGCTGCGCACAAACCTTTTGGAATGATTCTTACAACTGGTCCAACAGGTGCGGGAAAATCTACCACTCTCTACGCACTCTTGAAGATGCGCAATCACCCCGACGTGAACATTTCCACCATTGAAGATCCTGTAGAATACAAAATTCCGGGTATTAATCATATCCAGGTAAATGCGGAAACAGAGCTTACCTTTGCAAAAGGATTGCGCGCTCTTGTGCGCCAAGATCCAAACATTATCCTTGTGGGAGAAATTCGCGATGGTGAAACGGCATCCATAGCCGTGAATGCTGCACTGACAGGTCACCTGCTTTTTTCTACGCTGCATGCGAATGATGCAGCTACAGCTATTCCACGTCTTTTAGAGATGGGAGTGGAGCCTTTCCTTTTGGCTTCTACACTGGAAGTAGTCATTGGGCAGCGCCTGGTGCGCCGTATTTGTCCTCAGTGTAGATACAGCTACTCGATTCCCTTAGCAGAAGCTCACAAGCTTTTCCCAGGAGCCGATAAATATTTTGTAACAAAAGAAGACGTCCGTTTGTACAAAGGGAAAGGATGCGGTACCTGTGGGAGCACAGGTTACAGAGGACGCGTTGGTATTTACGAGCTTCTCGTTGTCACTCCTGAAATTCAAGAATGTATCGTCCGCAGAGCCTCCAGTGCCGATTTGAATCAAGCGGCACGTGGTCAGGGCCTGAAACTCCTCTTTGATGACGGTTTTGAAAAAGTAAAAACGGGCATGACCACCATAGAAGAACTCATGCGCGTTGCAGCTCCTCCTGATCTCCTCTTCTCTCATGGTAAAAAACAAACGAAGTAACAGTAGTGCCCTGAACGCTTCTGCAAAAATGCAGAAGCCGATCGCCATGCCTGTGGTAGTACAGAAGCAGCAAGAGTTTGATCTATTAGATCTTCTGCGACAGTATCTTCCTTTTTTGCACACAAGAAAGAAGCCAACTCTTCGTATGAAGGGCCATGCAAAAAGCGGAGTTGCATCTGGAAAGAAACACAGGCGCGCTCATCGTGGTGGTACTCATGTACATCTAAAGCACCAGAGATCTGCGGCAGAAGTGTCTGCGCGCATTGCAGAAAGGGCTCTTCAGCAAGCTGCACGGCATGTGGCTCCACGCAAAAAACCGTTACTACAGCCACAAGCTGTGGTTTCTCAAAAGAAGGAGATGTGGAAGGAAGAAGACAATGTAACAGAGCGAATTTTTAGTGCACCAGCTCCAGAAAAAATTGAGCCACATGCTGATGCTGGATTAGAAGTGGCCATTGGAAATAAGGCCAAGCCAGATCCCATTCCGGTTATTTCTTATGCATCAAAAAAACCCGGATTTTTTAGCCGACTGCAGCTGTTTTTTGCTCCCCGCCCACAAGCGACCTCTTCAGACGCATTAGCTATTACACCGCCTAAGGAAATCAGTACAAAAAAAGAAGTGGCGCCCATGAATTTGGATTCATTGCTCGGCGAATCACTGGGACAGGAACGTTCGCAAAAAAAGCCTGAATTACCGAATCAAAATTTAGTAGTGTCCGAGGAAAACAAAGATGGGCTTGCAAAACGAGTGTCCGTTCGCGATGAACAAAAGCAAATTGCTCCCGTGGGTATGGAGACAGCCGAGAAAGCTCCAGAAAAAAAGAAGGGAGCCGCTCTTCCGGTAGAGGCAGCGAAACCCGTTGCAACAGAGAAGCCAAAAGAAACACCAAAAGAAAAGCCGGCTACTGAAATTGTGTATAAAGCAAAGCCAAAACATGAGCACAGCTCCTTTGCGGATTTTATGGGGGCTTTGAAATACTTTGGGATTGGAAAGGAGCGTCATGCCATTGTTCAGAATTTAGCGACCATGCTGAATGCCGGCTTGCCACTCATCGATTCCATTAAGACATTATTGGCGGAGGCACGTAATAAATCTGTACGTGCACTATTAGCCCGTATCTTGGAATTAGTAGAAAATGGGAGCCCCTTATGGAGAGCGATGGATGACCAGCACTTCTTCTCACCGCATGCAATCGCCCTGATTCGTATTGGTGAAGAAGCTGGAAACCTCGCAGAAAATATGGAGTATCTGTCCATTCAGCAGGAAAAAGATCAGGGCCTGAGATCAAAGGTGAAGATGGCAATGATCTATCCGGCCATTGTAATGGTGCTCATGTTCGTCATCATTATTGGTCTCGGTATGTTTGTGCTTCCTAATTTGATTACGGTGCTCTTTTCTCTCAATGTTCCATTGCCCCTTGTGACGCGCATTATTGTTGCCTTTACGCAATTCTTTACGGAGTATGGGAAAATTGCCATTCCAGGATTTATTGCAGGCGGCATTCTTCTTACAATTCTGTGTAAATTCACACCACTGAGCGTGGTGGCACAATGGATTTTGTTCCGTATTCCAGGAGTGGGATCTTTAGTACGAGAGGCCACCATTGCACGCTTTGGAGTGATTTTAGGAGGCCTACTGAAGGCTGGCGTTCCGCTGACAGATTCCTTGCGATCGCTTGCCGAAGTAACGCCAATCGCTTCTTATCGCGCGTTGTATTATAAATTGCTCGATCACATTATTGTGGGCGACACATTTGGGCGCAGTTTTCAGGCTGTGCGCGGGAGCAAATTGCTTCCTGTGTCAGTCCAGCAGCTAGTCATTACCGGAGAAAAATCTGGTTCGCTTGCCCCCATTCTTTTGAAGATTGCCGATATTTATGAAAAAAAGGCCAACAATACGGCGGAGAGACTGCCTGTCATTCTCGAGCCAATTCTCCTTCTCTTTATTGGAGGGTTAGTGGGAACAATTGCACTCGCGATCATTGTGCCGATTTATTCAATCGTGGGGAATGTCGCTAAGTAAAAGGGGAATTCTGCGTTCATGGTATTAATTGTTATAGCGTTCAATTGCTAGTGTGTACGCAAGCGATTTTTTGGCTTTAGGACGTAATTCCTAACAATTTAGCAATATAACAATATAACAATTCCATAATTTTAAGCATCGTAGTCGGGACTTTCCTTTTTCTCTATATGAATCGTCGCGCATTTGCTCTCATGGAACTGCTGATAACAATTGGAATCATTGGAGTGGCAACCACGCTCACCATTCCCCTCTATCGTGAATATCAAATTCGCAATGATTTAGATAATGCAACGCAGCTTGTTACGCAGGGTCTTGGAAGGGCGAAGTTGCTTTCGCAAACAGGCCAAGGTGATTCGGCATGGGGTTTCTATGTTCCATCGGGCACGCTGTACAAAGGAACATCGTATGCAACAAGAAACACGCAGTTTGATGAATCGTATTCCATGCCTTCCACTATCGCTATTTCCGGATTATTAGATGTTTCTTATGCAAGAGTTGTTGGTGTCCCGAATACTACGGGAGATATTGTGCTTCGTGCTCTCAATAATGATCAGCGTGTTATTCAAGTAAAAATTGCTGTGGACACTCAGTCCATTTCTGCAAGCCAAGGAGATACGCTTACCATCTGCCGTACGCTCCCGGGAGGAGGAAAAGAAACCATACAAATTCCTGATTCCACGTGGCCCACCTATCAAAGCCAGGGAGCAACTATGGGATCTTGTCCTGCAAGCAGCGTTGCCGCAAGTAGTGCCACAAGTAGCGTTGCAAGTAGCGTTGCTTCCTCTGCATATAGTTCTTCTGCGCAGAGCAGCTCTGTTGCCTCATCGGCTGCGGGGGGAGGAGGAGCCAGTAGTTCTGCTTCCTGTAAGTTCACCATTGCATCGAATAAGACAATCAATACAACTGCGGCCACGACCGTCACTTTCACAAACATGCTTTCACAAATCACATTTGGAGCTGGTGGCCCTCCTGTGAACGTACACTTGTGTTACAGCACGAATAACGGGACCAGCATGTCGACCCTCTTTGGAGGGAGTGGTAACTGTAAAGGTAGTGGCAATGCGTATGGGAATGCAGTCAGTCCTACAGGAACGGATGTAAAAACAGTGAGCGTTGCAACGGGCAAGCAGGTGGTTGTGAGAGTGCACGGTACATATAAGCAAAATGGATGGCTCGCTTTTGATGAAACATATAATTCAAATGATCAAACAGGACACATATTGCTGATGCGCAATGGAGATATGATTCAAAATTATCCAGGGTTTGGCACTCAAACTTCTCTGAAGAATTATTTAGTAAGTAAGGGAAAGGCGAATAGCTCTGGCCAAGTGACCATCGGTTCATGCGAAGTACTTGCAGTATCCGAACTTGGAGATCTCAATACGGCATCTTCAGATTTTCAGGATGATGTGCTGCTGATGTCTTTCAATTAAAGAATAGAAAGCCTCAAGGTTTCCAAGAAATAGTTCTTGGTTTCTTTGAGCTGCATGGTTTCCTCGCATTCCTTACAAATGCTAAGATGATCCCCATCAGATCCGCGTTTCCTCTTTTCGGCCGACGTCCTGGATTTCTGCTTCTCGAGGTTCTTCTTGGAATCGCTATTTTTGGCGTGTTTCTTTCCGCTGTAGGGCTCACACTCCTTCACGGCCAGCAGAATACAGTGGCGGGAGGAGATAAAGTGCGTGGCACTGCCGCCGCAGAGAAAGCCATTGAGGCAGCAAGAACAATACGCGATGCAGGATTTGCCAATCTCACTCCCGGGATACACGGAATTGCTATTGGCCCCAGCCGCACGTGGATACTGAGCGGCTCAAAAACGAATTTGAGCGGAGGATATCTTACATCTCTTACTATTACATCGCTGAGCACAGATTGGGTGCAGGTAGTAGCAAATTCAAAATGGAAGCACGGTGTGAATCGTTCTGGCAGTGTCATACTCAGTGCTGAATTTACAAACTGGAGAAGTGCGAGGGGTATTGGGAATTGGTCCACCCTCACGCTTACGGGCAGCTACATTGATGCGGGCACACCTTTGTTCAATGATATAGCTCTCAAAGGAAATTATGCATATGTATCTGGGGATACTACGTCCGGAGGAGCGGGGTTGTATATTTTTGATATCACCTCTCTTACAAATCCCACGCGCGTGGGTGCCGGGTTTGCTTTGGGTGCGAATGGTTACAGGATGGCTATCCGTGGATCTATTTTGTACATCGTTACATCTGCATCCGCAGGCGAAGTTCGTGCCTACGATATTACGGTACCAGCAGCACCTGCTTTAAAGGCAACATACGATCTTCCAGGTTCAAGCCTTGCAACATCCATGGCATTAAAAGGAAATCTTTTATTTGTAGGGGCAACTCTCGATCCTTCTTTTGCGGAACTGTATAGCTTTGATGTAAGCAATTCTGGTTCCATTGTTCTACGTTCTTCTTTGCAGCATACCGCAACGGTGAATGCAGTGGCAGTCAGCGGTACAGGGGTGTATTTGGCAACAGCGGATGCAGCGTCCGAAATGAAACTTGCTACCTTTACAAGTACGGGAAGCCTTCAGTATCCCACTCTCACCGATTTCAATATCACGGGAAGTGATGTCGCAAGGTCTATTGCAATTTCTGGAACAGCATCCTTATTAGGAAGGCAAAAGAGTGCGATTCAGGAAATGACGTTGCAGAATACTGCAAACGGGCCTGGGAACCCTCCTCCTTCGCCAGGTCCTTGGTATCATGAGGGGAGTGGTAGTGTTGTAGGCATTGATCTTGATCCCGGGGAATGCTTTGCATTTTTGGCTACAGATTCAAGTATAAAGGCGGTACAAGTAGCTGATATTCGCAATCTCACGTTGCCAGAACTCACCACATATAATTCCACCAGCGGGCCCGGAAGAGGACTGTTGTACGATAGCGTGCGGGACAAGCTGTTCGTTGTTACACGGAAGGGACTTCTCATTTTTCAGGCTGGTTCTTCACCGGGATTATGTCAGTAACATTTCTGTCACACCGTGGGCGTGGCGTGGGAAAAAGATTTATTTTTAAGGTACGGCAGGGCTATATATTTTTACTGAGCGTTCTGGTGATTGGAGCCATTGCAACAAGCACAGCGCTCTCGCTTGTTCTCCTGGGCCTTGCTTCCGAACAAAGCGGATTTAATATCGTGCAATCGATGCAGGCATATGAACATGCGAATACATGCGTGGAGCGCGCTCTCAGAACATTACGTAGTGATCTTACCTATGAAGGAGATGTAACAGCGGCATTGACCAATGGAAGCTGCACTCTTAAAAAAATCGGGGGAACCGGGAATGCGGATCGAATCATTTGCAGCGAGGGAAGAAGCGGACAATCGGTTCGTCGCTTGGAAGTGTATGTGCGTGAAATTTTTCCACGTGTGAAAATTGCATCGTGGAAAGAAGTTGATCAGTTTTTGTTGTGCCCCTAGATACCGCCATCTCTTCATGATGTTCTGTAAAGCGCACCGTCCGGCAACCACACTAATTGAATTGCTGATATATGTGGCCATTTTAGGAGTGATAGCCGCAGTGGTACTGCCCATACTTTTTATGTCTACCGAAGATAGATTATTGCAACAGACGGTTTCTGTTGTAGAACAAAATGGCACGCAGTTATTGCAGACGATTTCTTACCAAGTGCGTCATGCAGAACTTATTCTCAGTCCGGTAGCAGGCTCTACGGGTGCGGTACTTGCGTTGCAGACAGGATCGGGAGGATCGAATCCTACTATTATAGGAATGAATAGCGGATCACTCATCCTCATTCGTAGAACGGCAAGAGAAACGCTCAGCTCTGCACAGGTGGCAGTGCAAAATTTTGTGGTTCGCAATACTTCTGTGGATTCGCAGCATCAGAGTATTCAGGTGCAATTTACAATTTCTCGTACGGTCCGTCTTCAAGCTCCTCGTTTTTACGAAAAATCATTTGAAGCGCTTATTACTCTTTTTCCAGATGACGAGAAAGTAGGAAATGCGTGCCACTGTGCACAACCCGGCTGCGATGGTGCTGGGAATTACGTATGGCAGGTGTGCTCCGCAAGCACGTGCCTTACTTCGCAAACGCCCATGACATGCCCCTGAATACCAACAAGAATAGTAGTGGGTGGATTGATATATAAAAGGTTCGGAGAGCGCATGTATTTCTTACAGAAATCATGCAATTCTTCTGCATCATCTGATTCCTTATCTGTAGTCAAGCTGAATGCGACCTCAACGCGCACGAACTTGTTATAATCGCCGGCAATTGCGGAGACTATTCTCCCTTCTTTCTTTTTTCTCCCCTGTCTGTATGAACCGCTCCTCGCGCCGTCTGGGGTTCACGCTCATTGAGCTCCTCCTCGTGATTGGCATTATTGCCATCCTTGCATCGATCGTTATCGTTGCGATTAACCCAACCAAGCAGCTTGGTGACGCTCGTGATGCGCAGCGCCAATCTGACGTAAATACTATTTTGAACGCCGTGTATCAGTATGCGATCGACAACAACGGAACATTGCCTTCAGGCATTCCTGTTGGTTCCGCTCGTGGAATTTGTAAGGCAAGTGCCACCTCTTGTGTAAACGGAGTAAGCCTCCGCGTGCTCACAGGTGCTTATCTTGTCAGTATCCCAGCAGATCCACAGGCTCCAGCTGCAGGAACAGGTACAAACTACATGATCATGCAGGACACCAATGGCCGCATCACTGTATCGGCTACGGGTGAGCAGACGGCAAATATCCGCGTGACACGCTAATTCATTCTGGAAATAAAAACCCTCCTCGAACGAGGAGGGTTTTTTACTGTGAGGACAGAACGGAGGAGAGGCTGTGGAATGACGAGAAAAAATGCCTAAAAAACCTTCCTTTTTTTCTTCCAGTCACTTTCATTTCTTCCTTTGTGTTGATGTATTTATTTTCTCTTACAGAAGCTAAAATCCTTATGTTGACCAAATAAAAATATAGTGTAAATAACTACAATTTCTCCATATTTAACCCATTGATTTTCTGCTATAATAAGTGGAAAAACCGACTCTATGACCACAAACACACATATTTCTACGCAGGCACGCTATCCACGCCTCAGGAGGTCTATTCGTTCGCGCGTGGTTTTGCAATCGGTTTTACTTGTCAGTGCAACAATTGTGGCACTGGGAATCGTTTCCTTTTTCCTTGCACGTGCACTGTTATCGGCTCGTGTGCTTTCACAGGTAGAAATGATGGCAAGAGTAAGAGAGGAAACAATTGAAGAAATGCTCTTTACCTCTCGTGAACGCACATCACTCCTTGCGCTTCGCATGAAGCTGGAATCGTTGCCTGCGAAGCAGGTAATGGAAGATATGCTGCACGCTGCACAAATAGAATTTGAAAGCCAGGATATTCCCGTGAAGGGCATGACTGTGTTCAGGATGCATCGAGCAGTGCTTGCGAGTGTAGGAGAGAACATTCCAGCGCAATTTGCAAAGAGCGAGGCTACCACTCTTGTCCCGCGCTTTCTCCCAAAGGAAGGATGGTATGCCAATGACGTATACGTTCCACTTGTATCCCACGGGCAGCGTATTGGAACACTAGCAGTGCGCTATGATATTCGTTCTACAGTGGCATCACTATTTTCCGCAGAATCGCTTGGGAGTGATGCGCGTATGATGCTTGGATTTTTGCAGGGTCAGGAAATATTTGTAGCAGACCATTCACGGTCTCTTGAGAGGTTGCATAGTTACCCTTTGGGATTCTTACAGTACTCGCATGCAACCTCTGGCCCTCTTGCACGAGCTGCATTGGGGGGAGAGGGGGCAGCGCGTATTGTAGATGAAGCAGGGCAAGATGTATTTGCGGCATACAGATTCATTCCATCGTTGGGGTGGGGATTGGTAGTACAAATTCCAGCGTATGCTGCCCTCAGCGGAACGTTGTTTTTGGGAATATCTATTACTGCAGTAGGACTATTGCTTTTGTTCATTGCCGCTTTTTTTGCATCAGTCCTTTCTCGTACAGTTACTGCTCCGCTTGCAAGGCTTTCTGCGAGTATGCAGGCATTGCAGCCGGGGCACTGGCAATTTAATAGGTCTGTGCATACAGGAGATGAAGTGGAGGTACTGGATGCCGTGACAGATGATCTCACTACCCGCCTGCGAGACACATATAATCACTTGGAAGAGAAAGTGGAAGAAAGAACTGAGGCCTTGCACAAACAATTTGCCTTAGACAGGGCCATTTTGGATACGATTGAATACGGAGTAGTGATGGTGGATACACAAGGACGTATTACAGATATCAATCCTGCTGCACTTCATCTTTTACAATGGAAGCGGAATGACGTAGTTGGCCACATGGGAACAGACATACTCGTCTATATGCAGCATAAAATGAAGATAACAAAAGAAAATCATCCTCTTCAAGTTGTCCTGCAACACCATACAAATTTCCGTTCTCATGCGAGCAAACATCCAAGCCTGCTCCGTGCAAACCAAACAATTTTGCCTGTCACGCTCGTTATCACCCCCCTCCTACAGGATGACCGGTTACTGGGAGCAGTGGCGGTTTTCCAGGATATGACAGAAGAGCGTCAGATTGATTACCTTAAAACGGAATTCATCTCTCTTGCAAGCCATCAATTACGCACGCCTCTTTCTTCTATCCGATGGTACGTAGAAATTCTTTCTGAGAATAAAAAGAATTTTACCGATGATCAGATATCTTGTTTTGCCGAAATTGATACCGCATCTAGGCGCATGGCACATCTTTTGGAGGCTCTATTGCACGTTGCAAGGCTAGATGGAGGAGGATTGATACCTGAAGAGAAAGAAGTGGATTTAGTAGAAGTGCTGCATCAAATGATGAGCGAATGGGAGATGCTTGCAAAAGAAAAGGGAATAGTTTTTTCCGTAGCATTCCCATTCCAGTCACTAACAATACATACAGATCCTGTGCTTTTGCAGGTGGTGATTCAGAATTTCTTAGCCAATGCCCTTAAATACTCCACCTCTGGTAATGGGATTCGGTTAGGCATACGAGAGAATACGAATGAAGCAGTAAGTATTTTTGTGCAGGATAGTGGAGTAGGTATTCCAATGAGTGAACAAAAAAGAGTGTTCGAAAAATTCTTCCGTGCCCATAACGTGCGCCAAATGGATACAGATGGTACTGGACTGGGCCTGTATATGAGTAAATCTATTGCAGAGAAATTGGGAGGTACCATCACTTTTGAAAGTGAGGAAGGAAAGGGTAGTACGTTTATATTCACATTGCCGTTGAAGAAGTAGAAAGGTGACAAAGGTTTTAAAGGTGAAATAGGAATACAAAAAAGAGAGCATCACTCTGCTCTCATCTTTGTCCTGCTCTTTCATACGCCGGGTTCTGTTCTCGATGTACTTGCGTGCACCGAGAGATGACCATCTCTCTAGGACCACGATTGCTCGGGGTCTCAAGCGGAGGGGTAAGCGGCATGGCGGAACCACTATGTACTCCGCGAACCCAATTCCTCCTTACATCACCATGAGTTTACCCTCCTTCGCCTCTGGGCTACGGAGGGCAAGCCCTTTCGTAGTTAGATGGCGGAGGACCTCGGTTCCCGAGGCGTTTCACTCTCACCCGAAGGCGAGCTCGTCTCTGTGGCACTCGTCCTCATGTACATTTACCTAATATGGTGCACATGGGCGGGCGTTACCCGCATAGCGTTCCAGTGATGCCCGGACGTTCCTCCACGTAAAGGCGCAAGCGCCCACGTGGCGGTCATCGAAAGAGCAGGACAAGTATTATCGTGGTTTTGGCTGAGGGATGCAAGGAATTGACTAAAATACCCGTCATAGTCGAATAAAATTGCCCTTAGAACCCCTTTTCCTTGTCCTGTCTTCAAGGCATCATATACTCCCTCCCGTGATGCCAGTGTAGCTTCCTCCTTCGCCTCTGGGCTACGGAGGACGAGCCTCAAGGGAATCGTGAGAACGTATCTTTTAAATCTTTATGCCGCTGTAGCTCAGAGGTAGAGCAACGCACTTGTAATGCGTGGGTCGAGAGTTCAATTCTCTCCAGCGGCTCCATCTTTCTTAGCATGGCAATTGTATTTAACGCACACAAATGAGAAGCTCGAATCTATGCATAATCACTTTCAGTATTCGATTATAAGGATTGGAGTGCTGTTCCTATGCTGCTTGTTCATTACTATTCAACCAGCTGTCGCAAGAACTGCACCTCAAGCCTCGAACCAGCAGTCTACAATGGCAGAGGGTGCGGTGGATGAGATGAAATTCAAAAAGGGAATATTGAAATCTCTTCATCCAGCAAAAGATGAAATACAAATTTATTTCACAGATGGGAAATTTGTATACGGATTGAGCCAAGAATCTGACACAGATCTCATTGTACGTAAGCTGCAAGGCGCAGATTTGGCTACGTTTAAAATTTTACGGACATTTTATGCAAAAGATATCCACAGAGTGTATTTTGCTAATGCGTTTGGCGCTCGGGTTGTAACTGAAGATACATCTCATTTTCGCATGCTTGATAAATATGGATCGTATTCAAAGGACAGTCGCTTTGTCTACTATAGCGGTATGAAGACTGATATGAATGTCTCGTCGTTCCGGATCATTAATGACGCGTTCGTACGGGACAGAAAATCAGTCAGGGCATTCAATACCGTATTAGAAGATGTGGTGCCCAGAAAATTCAGACGTTTGGGTAAAGAGTGCGGATACGAGCGGGATACTATTTATTGTTATACAACGAAGTTTATCGGTATGGATAAGAGCAGTTTTCAATTCTTTGATATCAATGGAGGAATTGCAAAGGATAAACGTATTGTTATGTGTGAAAATGATATTGTTCCTGATGTTGATGCTGCTAGTTTGAAAAAACTCAACACTACATATTATCTCGATAAAAATACCGCATACTATGTAATTAACGGCAACTGTCTTTTTGTTCCTCTTCCCAACTCCGATCCAAAAACCTTTCAGGTACTTGGTGTTGGCAAAGACTGGCATTCTTATGCAAAAGACAACAATCATGTTTATAGGGATGATGAAGTGCTCACTGGTGTACATCCGAAGGAATTTGTTCTTCCCTGATCCAGATGAGACTGTGTTGATCTTCTATAATCTCAAAAAGTTCCTAGTAAGCTCCCATAATGAATTGTATTTCTCTCACGAAATCACAATCACTTCCATTCGGATGATGTGCACCGGTTTGCGGCTGAGGAGCAGGGTTTTACCTACGCTCAGCACGCGCACAAGCACAGTGGAATCGTCCTCAATCACCATGCTATCAGAGGCAGGCTTACTAAGGTCTACCCGTGTTTTTAAAAAGTGGGGCTGAGAAGGCATAGATTCTAGCGACTGGGGGCCATCTTGGACGTAGAGGGGGGCTGAATGCAAGGAAGTTTATGAGAATTTTGCTGCTTTTGGCTTGGGTGAACCGTAGTACACTATAGCCATCAAGAAATCAGAAGCCCTCTTCGGCCTTGCTCGGCTGCCTATGGATATTCTGGCGGTTACCGCGGCACTTGTACTCAGTTACCGTCTGAGGCAAGCAAACGTGCCCATTCTTCCGGGGTATCAGTTTGGAGATGCTGCTTCTCTTCCTCCGTTTGACCAGTATCTCTCTGCTTTCGTATCCTCGAGCGTCCTTCTCTTTTTGGTGCTCGCAGCAATGCTGGGTTTGTACACCTTGCGTTCTACTCTGAGTGCCTGGAGAGAAGTATGGCTCTCTACCGTTTCGAGCGTGCTATGGCTAGTGCTCATCATTGCGTGGTACATCTTGGTGCTCCAACAAATCTTTTTCTCGCGCGCCATTCTCCTATACGGAGTAACCGCAATGGCCGTATTTGTCGTGCTTGGTAGAGCTGCACTCACGATCTTTCAGCGGTCGCTGCTACGCGCAGGAATTGGGCGCAAGCTTGTGGTGTCTATAGGGGATCAGCATCCTGTGGACGCTGCTCTGCAGACTCTGGAAGAAGATATTCGCTATTCCTATCTCGGGCATCTTCCCCACTTGGATGCACTCAAAAGGCTGATGCACCAGCGAACGGTGGATCTTATTATCCAAACCGATCCCAACCCGGGAAGCGAGCAGACGATTGCCCTCATTAACTATTGTCGCAGCCATCATGTGGGCTACGGGTACCTGCCACCTGTTCTTGCAGATGTTCCGCACCAGTTGCAGGTGGAAAAATTAGGGCTGCTCCCACTCATTCGGTTTCAGCCAACTCCGTTAGATGGGTGGGGAAAAGTGTGGAAGCGGGTATCCGATATTCTTGTGAGTGGAATTGCAATTCTCATTCTCTCACCACTCTTTCTTTTGATCGCCATCGCCATCCTTATAGATACCGGATGGCCCGTGTTTTATGTCTCTCGCAGAGTGGGTGATCAGGGCAGAAAAGGAATTAGCGTCCTGAAATTTAGATCCATGGTGAGAGGGGCAGATGCTCAAAAAGAGAGGTTACTTCTGCTTAATCACCGCAAAGATGGTCCGCTTTTTAAAGTGAAGGATGACCCTCGCGTCACAAGATCGGGCAAAATCCTCCGGCGCACATCACTCGATGAATTGCCTCAGCTTCTGAATGTTTTTCTTGGGCAGATGTCCCTCGTAGGTCCCCGTCCGCACCTGCCAGAAGAAGTGGCACGGTACTCCCTAGAGCAGCGCAGAGTATTTGCAGTAAAGCCCGGTATCACAGGCCTTGCACAGGTATCGGGAAGGTCAGATTTAAGCTTTGAAGAAGAAGTGAAACTGGATCTACAGTACATAGAGGAATGGTCTATTGTGCTTGATATGTGGATTCTATGGAGGACGATATTTACGATTGTGTCCAGGAGGGGGGCGGATTAATGTCCACACCTATGCTTCCTCTGCTCCACCATCAAATATCGGCAGTTCTGCCGGAACCTCCCCTCAAGTGCACGTCGCATATTGGGAGGCTTGTGCAGGAAGCAGAGCAACGCGGAGCGCAGGTAGATGGAGATGGAGAGCGTTTATCAAGTTCTTTGTACGGCGAAGACATCATCCATACCATTCATGCATACAAGCTGAATCCCTACGACATGCTTGATGCGCTTGAGGCATTGATACGAGATCGTTATATGCTTATGCGACGCCGCATTCAGTTGCATGCCCTACTGTCTGTTATACGGTCGCATTTCACAAATATGGTAGACCCCATAAAGAAGCCACACTCTCTGGAAGAATTCTTGCGACAGCACAAGG
>CAZJPS010000002.1:0-41943 GCA_964548055.1 uncultured Candidatus Peribacteria bacterium | reverse complement strand
AGGCCACTGTTCCCCTTATTATTGTATGTTTCTTCGTTCGCTTGGACGCAATCCTGGTTTGGGTCTTCTCGCACTCCGCGTAGGAGTGGCTGCCATCTTCCTGTTCCATGGAGTGCAAAAATGGTCACTCTTCAGTACGGCAATGGAACCCGGCGCTCTCCCCCTATTACTGCGTATTTTGGCCGTTATTGAACCACTTGCAGCGCTTGGAATACTCCTTGGTCTACTCACAGACTACATGGCCCTTATACTTGCGGTTGTCATGATTGGTGCAATCTACACAAAAATAAAGGTGTGGAATGTAAGCTTTGGCGGTGGGTGGGAATTAGATTTCTTACTTTTACTGTGCTGTGTTGCCCTCGTATTCTTAGGAGGGGGGAAATACTCCCTCGAAACAGCCAGTTTGAAAAAGAAATAGGAATAGACCAATGAGCCTTCTTCTCTTTAACTGCACATCATGACGGAATTGCATGCTACTCTACTGGGAATAGTAGAAGGGCTCACCGAGTTCCTTCCTATTTCCTCTACGGCACATCTTGTGCTGGCATCACGCCTTTTACAGGTTCCACAAACAGAATTCTTAAAAACATTTGAGATCGCTATTCAATTGGGCGCTATTTTGGCTGTTGTGTTCTTTTCATGGCAATCACTCTTTGTGAACACGAACGTGATCACAAAGGTCCTTGCCGCGTTTTTTCCCACCGCCATCATTGGTTTTCTTCTGCATGATCTCGTTAAAAAAATATTGCTAGAAAGCATCCCCGTAGTGCTGTGGGCCTTAGCTATTGGTGGAGTACTCATGATCATTTTTGATTTGTTGCACACAAAAATAGAAAAGGATGCACCCGTGTCCTCCATCACGTATACACAAGCACTGCTCATCGGTGTCTTCCAATCATTCGCCATTATCCCCGGAGTCTCACGCGCAGCAGCGACGATCATTGGGGGTCAATTATTAGGGCTTCCAAGGAGTACCACAGTGGAATTCTCTTTCTTACTCGCTGTTCCAACCATCGCTGCCGCTGCAACGCTCGATATTCTCAAATCCAGTAGCAGCATGACATCAGCAAACCTCATTCCCCTCCTCATTGGATTTTTGATGTCCTTTCTTGTGGCATACATGAGCATCCGATGGTTCCTCACATTCATTAAAACGCATTCGTTTATTCCGTTTGGCATATACCGGATTGGCCTTGCGGTAGCATGTGCCATCTTATTACTGCGATAATGACTGTTTGTATCGCTCCAGCTTGTCTTTAGGAATCACGATACGCGTCCTGATGCCATTTTCAGTAACCTGAATCTTCATGCCAAAATGATCTACACGAAGCCTTCGGAGAGCCTCTATCCTCTCCTCTACTTTTTTATTCATATCGTTCGTGGCTGGCGGTACGACGGATGGCGGTTGCTCCTCCATACTAAACCGGAGTAAACGCGGCTCACCCATAGCACAGGAATGGAAAGGAAACACGCGCGTCTGAAACAATACTCTGAACATATGCTCATGGCATATCACGTAGGCGCACGGGGAGCAAGAAACGGGCGCACAGAACATTCACACGCGAATGCTGAAGTAATAAAACTGATGACGCATCTTTATGTATTTTGTGTGTGATAGAAGCGGTACTCATAGTGAACACTCGTCATGTTCTGTACGGAACACGTGTAGAATATCAGCGTTATGACTCCCCTGGCCTCTGCCATTGTCCTGAATTATAAGTCACCAAAAGATACAGCTCGGTGCGTACAAGCGCTGCAAGCGCAAACAATGGCAGATCAGATGGAAATATTAGTGGTGGATAATCACTCTGAAGACGATTCCATTGGGTATCTGCGGAGCCGCTCCCGCAATTTTGCTTCCATGCGCTTACTAGAAACAGGGAGCAATCGTGGATACGGGAAAGGAAATGAAGTAGCAATTGCGCAAGCATTGGGTGAATTCTTACTCATCATCAATCCTGATAATATTCTAGAACCGAGTGGGCTTGAGAATATGATTCGTATTATAGAGTCCGATTCTTCAATAGGGATTGTAGCACCTGCATTGGTTCACCCTGATGGCAGCATTCGGGATTCTCACAGGGCATTCCCTACCCCCATTGATGTCTTTATTAAGCGAACATTTCTCCGCCGAATCTTCCGAAAACGTATGCACCGGTATTTGCGTTCCTATAGCAAGAAAGGGCAAATGCAAGATGTAGATTGGGTGGTAGGGGCATGTTTTGTAATCAGACGCAGCTTTTATAAAGAATTAGGGGGTTTTGACCCCCGCTTTTTCCTCTTTTTTGAAGATACCGACCTATGCAGGCAATGCTGGAAACATGGAAAGCGTGTGGTGTACTGCCCAGAAGTGCATGCACTGGACCGTAAGCAACGACTGAGCGATGGAGGCTTTTTAAGCCTAATTACCAAGAAAACGGCTCGTATTCACCTTTTGAGCGCTTTAAAGTATTTCTGGAAATGGAAGGGGCGAGCAGTTAGCGATAAGTGATATATAGAGCTAACCGCTAGCCGCTTACCACTTATCGCCAAACGAACCTTGATAGCGACCGCCGCTGCACTTCACATGTTGACCTCTTGCCACATTTCCCTTACCCTACAGCCTCTCTATGGACATGATTACTCTGAAAGCATCGGCACGGGACCAAAAGGCAAAGCCTAAGCAGATGCGTAGGAATAACCAGGTACCTTGCGTGGTGTATGGCGCTATAGAGAAAAACATGCACATTCAGTGCAACGAGAAGGAGCTCCATAAAACTTTCTCCAGGGCTGGAGAAAGCACACTTGTCGAGCTAGATATTGATGGAAAGAAGGTTCCTGTTCTCTTTAAAGATATTGCCTTTGATCCTATTTCCGATCGTGAGGTGCATGCAGACTTTTACGCAGTGAATATGAAGCAGGAAATTGAGACACTTGTGCCAATCACTTTTGAAGGCGAGTCCCCTGCTGTAAAGAGCCTAGGAGGGGTGTTTGTGATTGCCCACAACACCGTACGCGTTCGTTGCTTACCATCCGATCTTCCTCATAGCTTGAGCGTTGATATTTCAGGTATGGCAAATTTCCACGATCATGTGAGCGTACAAAACCTTACCCTTCCTACGGGCGTAAAAGTGATGGACGCTGCTGATATGGTGCTGGCATCTGTTCAGGAGCCACGTGCTGAAGAAGTGGTTGCCGCTCCTGTTACTCCAGCTGAAGGTGCTACAGCAGAAGGTGCTACAGCAGAAGGTGCTGCGGCTGAAGGCGCTACGAAGGAAGCTGCTGAAAAAGGCGCAAAGGAAGACGCCGCTAAGAAGAAGTAGAGTAATAGGGACAAGAATATTAGAATAATAGGATGTTTGTTTTTCATGTGTTGAATGAGGAACCTATTATTCTCATTCCCAGTATTCTATTACTCTCAATACTCAATTACTTCTTTTTTCTAAGAAATGCTGGAATAAGCAGTGGTGGTTTTACTCCTTCTACCTGCTCTGCACAGTCTAAATCCTCTAGTGCAATTTTGCCTATGTACAAACGCTTCAAATCTCCTCCGCTCTCTTCAAAGTGCTCGATTGCTCTAAGCCCGCGATAATACACCAGTCCTTTTGTAAAACAGCCAGGCTCTGAAGTATCAAAAAGGCCGCGCTTGAGTTCAATTGCTTTGGTGAGTGATTTCTCAGATGTGTATCCTAACTCTGCTTCCAGATATTTACGTGTATCCACAAAAGAATGTTCAAGGGCATAGGCAATTGCTACAACACTGCGTGCTGGACCAAACCGTTTATCGTGGTTTTTTGGAAGTACTCTATTCTGATTATACGATGCCAATCCTTCTTGCGTATCTAAATAATTTGCAAAACCGCGGCGGAAAATATCAAACGGCTGCTGCGCTCCATTCTCGGCTGTGAGAATATGCGTTTCTATTTCGTGCGCCATGAGTGATTCCACATGTGTAGGAGAAAATATTGCTCCTTTGCGAACATAGAGGCGCTTCCACCCAACCGCACAATCCGACACCAATGCTTCGCGTACACTCACCTGCCAATCGTGAAGCCCATACTGGGAAAGCATTTCATCAAAGCGCGCTGCTGCCTGATCCGATGTAAGCATTTGATTTTTTGGCAGAGGAAGATCGCAGCTGGTACGAGAAGCAAGAACATGGAACGCCGATGCTAGTAAATCTGCATGGGGCGCACCAAAGAGGGCTTGTGATGCCTGTGTAAACCGCTCACTGTTCCCACGTGCGCGGAAAAGAGCAATACGCATCAAAAGTTCTCTGCGCTTTTTATTTAGAAGAATCCCTAATGACGAATCGTCTGTGGGTAAGGTACGGAGCTTGCGCTCAATATCATCAATAGCTTCGGGAAGAGGGGCATACAAAAAATGAGGGCTATAATTGCGATCGCGTTCTAACTGAATGCGCTCTCCGGGAAGATTGATGGGCTTCAGATGCTTGAGTAGCATCAATTCTTCATCCATCTGCAAAAGAATTCTATCGGTTGCGCGTGTATCGATACGCATCCGAGTAATAGTAATGGGTACTTCGGGTTCTTTTGCTGGATCTATATAAAAACCTGCGAGGTCTCTGCGCCCGATAAGTGCACGAGCAGAGGGGTAGGGTACGCTCCCAGCATACACATGCGTCTGAATTTTTTTACCACCCAATGTAAATTTAACTCGGTAGAATTGACGATCAATATCTTCCGACTCTTCGGAAAGCTCTGCGCCTCCTTGCGCCTGCAATTCCTGAAGTAAATCGGGCGTAAAAATAGTGTATTCCGATGCCGCAGGATTAATGATGCTTGGCACTTCCATATTCATCCCTTTTGAATGTACAAATATATTTTCTCGCACGCCTAAGCGTGGTCTATTCGTTTGTACTTCTGCAGATTTTTCCACTTTTTCTCCAAACAAATCTTGTGCAATACGCACACCTTTTTCTGGAGAACTAACACTCAGTCCCTCTACACGCTCCAAACGCGAGCGGAGCGGAGCTAAATTGGCTACCTGCACCATAAGGCCCGCACGTGCATTCACCTCCAAAAGTACCGGTCCCTGGTCCCTATCCAACGTTAAATCTACTGCTAGGTACCCGATATTTGTCATGTACTGAATACGTGAGGAAATGAGCAGCATTTCCTGCCAAAAAGGAATGGGAATGCCTGCGGGATTTCCTCCATGATGGGGAAGCTCTGTAAGAAGCGAAGAGTATTGGAATGCATGCGTAGTAACCCCCTTTGCAATATCGATTCCAATGCCTAATCCTCCCATATGCACATTCGCCTTTCCCCTGCTTTGCGCTGTGGGAACACGGAGCATTGCCATTACGGGAACAAGGTTGAATACCACAATGCGTACATCAGGAAGTCCTGCAGGTCTAAAGGGCGCAAACCCCTCATGTGACACAAGAATTTTTTCAAAGAATGCCGTGTCCATCTTTCCATTCACCGAAAATTTTCCGTCTAAAATATCTTCGATGTGTTCGCGTAATCTACTGTCTGGAATGGGTACTTTCCCCTGCTCCAAAAACATCCCATTTTTTCGCCCCTTTAAAATAAGAATTCCCTCTCCTCCAAATCCATAATTAGGCTTGAGTACACATTCTTCTGGAAGAGTAGAAAAATCAAAGCTTCGCAATTGCCCACGCGTTTCTATTCTTGCATATATCTTTGCAGTGGGGATTCCACGCGCAGATAAGTATGCTTTTGTTTTCAGTTTGTTATCTGCAAATGCGACAGCCTTTTTGGGGTTATATGGCCTCAAATACAACAAATTACGAGCATTGAGGCCAAGAATTCCGTGGCGGAAAAAAGGGAAAACCAAGCGAAGAGAAGCGAAGAAATTGAAAAACTACTCCAGATCTGGTCTTTTTACTGTAAATCAAAATCAGAAATCATAGTATGAAAAAGATCAATTTATTCCTGCGCAAGATGGCGGAACACTTCCCTGAAGCGGAAATATTCTGACACGCGCAATCCCGTCCATCTCCCCAGCAAAATATTGATGATAGGAGTGAAAAGAATAATTTCTGGATAGGCGATAATGAGAGCGCGGAATGAAGGCCACTGCACGATAAACACGCATAAAAGCGCGGCAATAATTGTTTGGCTTATACCAAATACTGCAGAGCGCAGGCCTTCTTCTGATTTCACATTTAAGAAGCTTTCTACGAGCGTGCTCATAATCAGAAGTACAAAGACCGTATCGTAGCTAAGAAATACTCCAAAGAAGGTGCCAATACCTACGAGAAACAATATGGTCAGGCTTCCTACACCAAGGATGATGGCCATCTTTGGTATATACAGAATATGCAGCCTTCGCATGAGAGCGCGAGTTGCGTACCCCGTCATGAGAATGAAAAGCAAGAAGAGAACGCCCACTGGCCACCCAAGAACTAAAAAGCTAAGCGCGATAATAGAAGGTGTAAAAAGCCCAAAAGTGGTCATACCAACCACCTGTTTCAAAAATGAAAGAATGGTGGCAATAATAGGAAGAACGAGCAGAAGCAGGATGGTTTGGCTGGAAACACCAAGCGCGAGCATGGTTATAAGGAGCCGAGACACAAGCTGCCAAAGCGGAATGTGGACAGCGAATACATCCATAATGAGCGGCTCCTCCGCACGAGCTTGAAATGCTGCATTCAAAAATTCTTCGTCATTCTTTGATTGCAAGAGCATCGGTATGAGCTCGGATTTGGCCACCATCAATTTTTTTGGATGCAACTCATTTCCGGGGCCGATAGCAGTGCGTGCCACCGTCCGCAGATGAAGATCTGTAATGAGTAAGAATGTCTGATCACGCACATCAAGCAAACGTTTTCGATTTCCTTTCACAATATTCAGTAACGCCTGTAATCCGACCGGAGGAAGATCGTCTGTCCAGAACACTATGCTTTCTGCATCACTAAACGCTTCCACTTCTTCGGAAAGGAGGGCTCCCAGTGCGGTTTCCCCTCCGCGGGTTTGCGAAGAAATATGGGAACGAAGTACGCGCAAATACGTAGAACCAGATGCAGCTGCATTTTGCAGATTTTGTATGTGTGCATCCGATAAATGCGTATCGGTAATCAATACCACTTTTCTGCTAAACGCAGTGACCGTGTGATATTCGTCATCTTCCAATCGTTGGCCATTTAAAAGGCTTCGAATCACAAGATGGAATTCCACGTCCCCTGCTCTTTCCGGTGTATAGATCACATCTACCGATGTGCTGATGGGTTCTTTTTCTGAATTCACGTACCAAAAATATTGCACATTATTTCCTGCAACTTGGCTGGCAGAAGCACTTAAAATAATGGTGCGTCCAACAGGGGTATCGGCTGGTCCTACAATCACTGCTGTCACGCCAGCACTTTGGCTGTGAAGTTGCTCCTGCGCATGAACTGGAAGGAGCCAGAGAATACCGACAAACGCGGCTGTTCCTATACAAGAAAAGATTCTTCGCACACTGCAGTTTCCTCTTTTCATCATGCTTAAGAGCCTGCGGGCATCGCCTGTTCTTCTCATGCTTCCGTCCGGGAACGGCGAGCGCCAAGGCGTGCTTTCCCTCGACCTGTGTGGAGCTCCTTATACTTCTGAATTTGGGGCGTCAGCTTTTCTATGCAACGATCTAGGGCATCCATCACAATCGGCCGTCGAGATTCTGCTCTGAATTGTTTTTTTGGAAGATCCACAGTGAGCATCACTTTCACCTGATCTTGCGCCTTTTTGGTTTTGCGCTGCTCGGACTCAACTCGAATGAGCGACGCTTCGTTCTTCACGTGCTTGCAAAAGGTGGCCAATTTTCCAATTTTCCGCGCCAGAACAATCAAATCCTGATCCGTATAGGCAATCCCTTTCTCGAAGTGCTGAACATTCATAGAGGGGTGGGAATGAAGTAAAAGAAGCATACACCTTCTTGCTATACGACGAGCGAAAAAGGGATGTGTGACAGAGAGAAAGATTGTGTATTTGACAGATATACATAGTAAGTTTTATTGATACATCACATCTCAATTTCGACAAGAAACCACGAAATCTGCCCCTATTGTTAGAATTCCGTTTTTCGGCTATAATGGGATGAATTTCATTCATACCAACACACATATATGAGCGGTGAAACAATCGACTACGCGCCCACTGGACCAGCTTCCAATCCTGCCGAAGAAGCACGGTTGAAAACCGAAATGCAAACAAAACAAAAATTGGATCAGCAAGCGCTGAACGGAGTGAGACAGAATGGGCCTGTGCAGATAACGCCAGAGATGCAACGGCAATTAGATCGCTTGAATCCACAGACCCGCGAACGCGTGAATAACGTGCTGGATGCTGTGAACAATGTTGCACGGACATTGGGAGATGTTATTCGAAGTATCACAAGTAGCCTTGGAGCAGCGCAGTTAGGAGAGATTGCTGATTTCTTTAAAGGAAGCCCACTCCTTAATCGCTTTCTTCTTACGCTCTCACTCAGAGCACAGCCTATCTTGCGTGACATGGTGGGAGGCTTAGAGAGTTCTGGAAAATACATGGTGATAGCAACAGGTACAGCTGATGAACGTCTTACGCAAAATCAAGCAATGGAAGAGCTTTCCCGCACAACCGCAGGCCGTGATGTGGAAGCAGCTGTGCTCAAAATTAACACGATCCGCAATCAAGCTAATAACCGTGGCAGACAAGCACAGCCTCCACGCGCTGCAGTAGCACTCATGACAGGAGGAGAATTTGCTTCAGCTTTAACAAATGAAGTGACAAGTATTGTGGGAAGCAGGACGACATATACAGCACTCAACGTGAGTGCCGCTGCACAGAATTTGGTAGATAAAGAAACGAATACAGTGCGCGATACTGCTCCAGTAGGAACACTAGGCAATCCAGAAACATTGGCAAATCAACGTGTAATTGGAGGACTCAATTTTGGGAACGTCCCACTTGTGGTGGATGCTCAATCAGAGCGCAGGGTAAGTAATGTGAATGGTGCTTCTGTAACGCTCTATCGTGCGCTTGATAGTAATGCATTCCTCTTCAGGGTAGATAACCGCGATATTGAGTTGCGCACTACTCCGGGAGCACGCGCACCGAATGCCACACTTTCAGCACCCACAAATAGTACAGCAGCAGCGGGTATTGAACTTCGCTTCCAGGGTGAAGGAGCAGGCCGCACTCTTGGGCGCATTGTGGAACTTATTCGTGCAAATCCAAATGCAACAAAAATGGTTTTTGAAGCCAATAATCCTACTCAAGCTCAGTTAAGCCAGTAACTGTATGCCGTTCAATACACCCGAAACTCTCGGCACGCTTGCAGATTCTCTTTCTCAGATCCCAAATCATTTGGAGAACATTTCAGTTGATACTATTGAAAAGCAACTCCGTGATCTTAGTACGGCTCCGCGCGAAACAATTGGTAAGAGACTGGAAGAATTGGGGAAGCTTGTCGCCTTTCGGATAGCACGCTTACAAGAGCGTAACGAGCAGGGAACGGATCATCACATCAGGCTGGAGGGCCTCAGAAAACAAATTGAAGCACAGCGGAAGCTCATGGCCCCTCCTACGCAGGTATACGCCCCTCGAACACAAGGAAATACGTGGTTCCACGTGCAAGAAGAGCGGCTGCGTACTCAATTCCCAAGCGCATTTCAGTTCCTAGGAACAATTGGAAGAAGGATTGGTGAATTTTTTGGATATGCGAAGGAAAAACTGGGAGGACTTGGCACAAGCGTGAGTGCCGTTGTTGTGAATATTCCAGGATTACTGAGTGGCCGCACACGGCTCTCGGATATCTGGAATCAAGCAATGAACAATACTGCTTCAAGCGCTCCACGCTTAGATCGCATTCGCGAGAGCATGGTTGCTGCTGGTATTCAGATTGCTGATGTGGAAACAGTGCCTTCTGTTCAAATGGGTGCACTCGTCACTCTGATTGGTAATCGCGATCAGGCGCACTTTTTGGAAGTAGCAGCACAGAGGGCTCAGGCAGAGGGAAGAGTGATTACCACCTTTGCGGAACTGATGGCAGAAGCCAGACTTTTGAATACTTTTCTACGAGCGAATCCACAACAGGCAGTAATACTTGGTTTGCAACCGATGCCCCCTTTCCCGGGACAATACCAAGCTCCTTCTCCTACTGCGTAATTTTCCCATTTTTGTATGTCGACACTCGGTAGCTACACCAACGAAATTCTGCCATCGCATCCAACGCCCACAATCAACTCGCTCACGCAGAATAATCTGACGCCTGGAGATGTGACAAGGATTAACTTAGAGCAATTACGAAAAGAAGTGAGCTCAACACTGAATCTGACAAACCATGCTGCTCGTGTTATTGCATTGCGACGCGTTGCTGATTTACGTAATTGGGTTGAACATTATATTAGTGTATTTGGCAATAGAACAGATCCCGAGAGCCAAGAAGCTCTTAAACACTTACAAGAGGTACGGAATAACCTTCCTCAGCCAGGAGCAGCAGAGCTTCCAGGACAGGCCTTCAACGCCATGCGTGATGCAAGGAATACGGCAATCGTAGGGCTGAGTGATATGGGTACATTTGCACAGCGACATGGGTGGCTCGCTATAGGTGGTGCTTCACTCGTGGGGCTTTTTGTGTGGGCCAAAATGAAAGGTGCTAGCTTTGGGAAAAAATTGATGGCGATGCTAGGGCTTACCGCGGCCGCTGCATGGATATCGGGCGTGCTTGGAAACAATACACGTAGATCTGCCGCTGAAATTGAATATCAAAGGAAATTGCTGCAAGCAGTGCCACATCTTCCTGATGGATCGTACGCACTTGGCAGACTGCCCGCCGGTATAGACGTACTGAATCACCCTCTGACCATTGGAGAGGGAGCCGATGCGCGCGTGATCTCCTTTCTCAGGCAGGGACAAACAATTGTGCTTTCCCATCAACAAAAAAACTTCCAGTTCCTATTACCGACCACTGGTACATCGGCACAGAGCGCATTTGAAAGCATTCGAACTATTCAGGAAAATGGATCAACGGCCATTCGACTGCGCGGAAGATTCATAGCAGGATTCAATCAACCTGTTGATGGAGTAGTCAGCATGGCTGATTGGCAGCAATACCTTTTGGGAGTAACCGGGCAGACGAGCCAAAATCTGTCTCAGTCACTCTCGGTTCGCATCCATCCATCTAGTTTGCCTGCTCAGCAACAGCCTGAAGCGATGAACAGACTGAATACGATGCCCGGTGTTACACAAACTCATCTTGATGAATTCAATGTCCGCTTGAATGTGATAAGCCAATGGACCAATGCACCGGCAGGTACGCCGCAGCAAGTACCAGCTCCCGCGGAGGAGGAGGAAAAAGCAAAAAAGGAGGCTGAAGCAAAAGCAAAGGCTGAAGCATCTCCTCCACCAGACCTGCCTTGAGCCGTGGAAGCAACATTGATGTGTTTCTAATTTCATAGAAATATTTACACTATTGATATGTTCCTCCTCCGTCTCTACCCATTCCTTATTCCACTGGTTGTGATGATTGCGTGTGAAGCGGTAAAAGTACTTACCGAAGGATTTGAAAAGGGAAACTGGAAAGATGGATTCTTTCGTCCGGGGGGGATGCCAAGCTCGCACTCAGCGTTTGTGACGTCTCTTTTGATTGTGGTTGGATGGAAAACCGGGCTCAGTTCCATGGAATTTGCAATCGCATTCACCTTTGCAGGCCTTACGTGGTACGACGCCATGAGTTCACGCAAAGCAATTGGTGATCAAGCAAAGATCCTGAATCGCCTGCAAAAATGGGCGCATTTTTCCGAGCGCCTGGGTCATTCTTTCTTGGAAGTGATAGGAGGAATCCTGTTTGGAGCAGCAGTGACGATGATTGGAATTTGGTTGAGCACACTGCAGTAAAGGGGACAAAGGTTTTAAAGGGGACAAAAGGGACAAAGGTCTTTTACTAAAAACCTTTGTCACCTTTACAACCTTTATGCCCTTTGTCCCCTTTTCATTAATCCCGTTCCCTCAGTTGCCTCACCGCCTCCCCAAATCTCCCCTTCATTAATTCTTCGAGCATTCGCATCACCGTATCTACAATCACGGGAAGTTCTAGGTAATCGATGAGGATCGCGATCCAGGCGAGCCAGAGCGGGAGAATGGTTCCTGAGTGACTCCTAAAAATATCGACCACAAATTCATCGGTGATCCAGAAGAGATGGAGCCATTGGGAATTGAGGAAGATCAAAAAGAGAACTGACTTCCATGTGAACTTCTTTCGG
This sequence comes from uncultured Candidatus Peribacteria bacterium, assembly GCA_964548055.1. GTDB lineage: Bacteria > Patescibacteriota > Gracilibacteria > Peribacterales > Peribacteraceae > CAZJPS01. Next base: position 29,762 of record CAZJPS010000002.1, on the reverse strand, counting down.
AGATCATTGATATAGATAAGGGATGTAGCAATGAGCGCCGGGATTTCGGTGTAGTCCACAAGTACTAAGACTAATTGAACAATCGGAGCAGTTGTAAAATAACTGTGGCCCAAAAGGAGCTTCATCACCACCGCTGTCGTAAGCCAGTACAAATGAACGATCTGCAGAGCAAAGAGGACAGTGGAGAGACTGACAGTGAGCCAGTAGTGGCGCTCGTACCACGCCCAGAAACGATTCCCATGGAGTTTCATGTACATACTAGTGTAGCAGGAGGGGTTAGGGAGTGGGGATTAGGGACTAGGACTAAGAACAAGGACCATTCATCCTCCCAGATCCCAGTCCCTAACCCCTAGCCCCTAATCCTAAACCCTATCATCCCTAGCCCTAACCCTCACCCTAACCCTATACTCCCCCTATGCAGAAGCTCGCCTCCCAATCCCAAGACTTCCCTCAGTGGTACCTGGATACCATTGCTCAGGCAGATTTAGCAGAGCATGCCGATGTGAAGGGATGCATCATTTTTAAGCCGTATGGGTATGCACTATGGGAAGCAATTCAGCGGGATTTAGATGATCGCATTAAGGCACACGATGTGCAGAACTGTTATTTCCCGCTCTTTATCCCAGAGTCGCTGATCATGAAGGAGAAAGATCACGTAAAAGGATTTGCTCCAGAATGTGCGGTGGTGACACATGGAGGCGGAAAGGAACTGGCGGAAAAACTGTACGTGCGTCCTACGAGCGAAACGATTATCTATTCTACGTTCTCTAGGTGGGTGCAGAGTCACCGCGATCTGCCGCTCAAAATTAATCAGTGGGCAAACGTGGTGCGATGGGAAATGCGAACGAGACCCTTCCTACGCACACTCGAATTTTTGTGGCAGGAAGGACACACGTGTCATGCTACGAAAGAAGAAGCTGATGTGATGGTGCACGCAGCGCTGGATATGTACGCTGATTTTGATAGGGAATTTTTAGCGCTTCCCGTGATGAAAGGAAAAAAGCCAGAACATGAAAAATTTGCCGGGGCACTGTATACACTTTCAACCGAAGCTCTGGCAAAGGATGGAAAGGCAATTCAGGCGGGTACATCTCACAATTTAGGACAAGGCTTTTCGGAAGCATACGATGTGTCCTTCTTAGATGACAAAGGTGTATCTCAGCGCCCGTGGATGACAAGCTGGGGACTTTCTACGCGCATTATCGGAACCGTGATTGTGGTGCATGGAGACGAAAAAGGTCTGCGTCTTCCACCAGCTATGGCACCCGTGCAGGTTGTAGTGATTCCAATCTATAAATCAGAGGAGGAACGGCAGAAAGTATTAAGTGCATGTAACTCACTCAAAGAAGACCTGGGCAGAGAGGTGCGCGTTAAAATTGATGATAGAGATACCAAATCTCCTGGCTTCAAATTTAATGAATGGGAAGTAAAGGGTGTGCCCATTCGTATCGAAATTGGACCAAAGGATCTGGAAAAAAATCAGGTAATGGTGGCACGGCGTGATACAGGAACAAAAGAAGCTGTTCCTCTCTCCCAGTGCAATACGCTCCTCATCCGTACACAGCTGCAGAACATTCAGGAGAATTTATACAACCAAGCCAAACAGTACATGGATAACAACACAGTCACTGTCTCATCGATGAGCGAACTAGAAGCCCACATGGAAAAAGGCGGCTTTGCCTGGGCTCCCTGGGATGGAACTAAACTGACTGCCGATAAGATCAAAGATAAGACGAAAGCCACCATCCGTCTGATTCCGGAAGAAACTCCGGATATGGCGGGGAAGAAGGATATTCTGACGGGGGAGAAGGCGGTGACGATGGCGCTCTACGCGAAAGCATATTAAGGGATGAAGGGGACAAAGGTTTACAAGGGGACAAAAGGGACAAAGGTTCTTTTGTAAAAACCTTTATCACCTTTACAGCCTTTATGCCCTTTGTCCCCTTCTCTACCCCTTTAATCCCTTATCTTAGCCTTCTTCTTCTCCCCTTTTCGTCCTACCATGTTCCCGTATGCGCTTATTTGCTCTTGAAACGAACCCAAAAAAATTAGAAGCAAGCCTACTTTCCTCAGGCGAAGAAGTGGTGTTACGCGTCACCTTTCATCCATTTTTGTTTATTATGCGAAGCTGCAGGGCAATCGCAATGACGATTCTCTTTTTTGCAATAGAGAGTGCTGCATTCTTTTTTGGCGCTCCGGTGCTTTGGACAAGTATTGCACTCATCGCCATATGGATTCCTTTTACACTGTTTCCGTGGATCACCGCCTACATTGATTGGAGATATGATGTGCTGATTGTGACAAATGAAGAAGTGGTATTTGTGGATCAATCATCACTCTTCCATATAAAAATACGGCAGATGAACTTGGATAACGTTGCAAGCGTGAGTGCAGAATCGCAGTTCTGGAATATATTTCCATTTGGCAAAATTCATTTTGATCTTAAAGAAGGAGTGGGATCTTCCCTTACGTTGCGGTACATTCCCCATGCACAAAAAGTAGCAAGCATGATTAGTGACACGGAGGTCAGATTCCAGCGCAGAAGATCTACCCAGAATCGTTTTAGTGAACAAACAAGAGCCACACAACAAAAATGAATGTAAAAAAAAGGATCCATGCCTTTACCGTCCAGTGCAAAGGCCAACCCGTGTTATATACGCTGCCTGCATCTATCCATTTCTTTCAGTACTTCCTCGGGCATTATTTCCATTTTAAGATCATTTAGCTCCGGATCTTTGCCTTCACGTAATCCTAAATGATCTGCAATGGCATCTGTAAGCTTGAGAATTTTTGTAATCTCGTATTCAGCCAAAAGGTTGATTTGCAAATCTAAGTCCGCACGCTCATCACTCATATCGGCCATCCGATTTTGTGTGATAAGCACAAATGTAGAAAGGACAATAGCCTCAAGGGACACTACCATTGTAAGAAGCCCAAAGGGGAAAGGATCGAACGGAGTGAGCTGAAGCCATCCCATATTCCACAAAATCCATATGCCAAACCACAATACGTGAATATATAAAAATGGAAGGCTTCCCGAGAAAGTTGTAATTGCATCTGCAAAACGATGTTGTACGCCTCTTCTGCGTTCCATCTGCCTTCGCACTTCCAAAAGTGTGTTGATATTTCGTTCAATGACAGTGGCCAGATGATGCTCCGTAGATTGCGAGCGGACCTGTTTGGGCATAGGAGTATCTTCAAAGCAAAGAGCTATAAGGTCAATTGCAGAATTGGAGAAGCGATGAGCGGTAAGCGGAAAGAAGAACCCCATCGCTTACACGAGTCCCTTGTGCGTATCCATCTCTATTGAACTCTCCCCTCCTCCCTCCGCTTTCCATTTCAGCCTTATTTTCACTTTCAACCTAGAATCGGAATGCAGATGGAGCTTGAGAGTGTCGTTTGATTGCAGGGATAGCGGCTCTATGAGTGGTAAATAGATCTGCTGCCAGTGTGTGGGTGGGTGAAGTGGAGTAGTAGAGAGAGTGATCCCTGGTAGCAATTCGCAATGCCAGAAGAGCACAAATCCATAGATTTTCTGTGGATTCTGCATAGACCAAACAACATCAGCCTGACGAATGCTCGAACCGCCTTTGCGGAAATCAATACTGTCCCATTCCTGAATTCCATTTTGCAAAAGCTCATCGGGACGGAGAGTTTTCACATACATGTTATGGAAACAGATTTCCTTGGCAGGGGAAAAATCAAGACCGTGTCCGAGCGTGTCCCACACATTGATTTCCTTATGGAGGCGATCACTTGTCACGGGAACTACATATTGAGTAAGAGTCTGGGGGATCATCACGCCACCTTCTTTTAGATACCGCTTAGCGTCGCTCAGTGTCTCCAACATATTCTCTTCTAGCGCATAATTTCCAAGTGTTTCGGATATCACAATATCTGCTTTCACAGGGTTCTTCACGCTCATGGAATGTGCATGATGAAAGTGCAGGTTCTTGATCCCATTCTTTTTTGCGATCTCTTTACTGAGCGGAAGGAGTTCAGAAAACTCATACAGGTGGCATTCCTTGGCTCCCATCTTGGAGGCTAGGAAAGAAAGATATCCAGTGCCCGAACCTATATCGGCCACAATACTTTCGCCAGGCCGGATGACCCTCTTTAAGGCATCTTCAAAAACCTTGTTGCGCACTTGATCACCGAGAATGAGACGCTGGAACTCAATCATCTTTACTGGAGTATAAGCGCAAATATAAGGATTGGTAAGGGGCAAAAGGATTCAAGGGAATAAAGGGATTGAAGGGATAACGATCAAAAAGCTGCCGTGAGAAGGACTTCCCATTCCTTTCAATCCCTTTCCTTATTGCAGAGTTATACTTTCAACGACTCAAGATCTCGCAGAACTTCCGCCGCATGCAATTCCGGTTTCACCCCTTCGTACATCTTTGCGATCTTCCCTTCGGGATCTATCAAAAACGATGTACGCGCAATGCCCATATAGGTCTTTCCCATCATCTTTTTTTCCTTCCACACCCCATACCGTTGAATGGCGGTTTTTTCTGTGTCTGCTAACAATGGAAAAGGAAGATGGTACTTTTCAGCAAATTGTTTGTGGCTTTGCACCGTGTCTGCACTCACTCCCAATAGAGTACATTTCTTTTCTTTATACTCCGCAAAGGCATCACGAAGCCCACAGGCTTCCTTGGTACATCCCGGCGTGTCATCTTGAGGATAAAAAAAGAGGAGCACCCACTGCCCACGATAATCTTCTACATGGTGCGTGCGACCATCTTGATCTAATAACGAGAAGGAAGGAGCCGAACGTTGCAGCAGAGAAGATGACATGTACACAGTATACAGCGAGGTGTTGCTTTTGCACATGACGGCAGTGAGAGGTAACACTTTGGGCTTCGTTATCGTATGCGCTCATAGGGTGAAACAGGCGTTTTCCCAGCGTTTTTTTGACGCAAATCGCTTTTCGAGTGGTCAGTTTTGTCTTAGAAATTAGGGCCATCATCAAAAAGCCCTGTGTTTTCCGCAGTTTCGACCTGTGAACAGTTACTCGTTAACTTTCACATCACAGTAATGTCTGGTTTCGTATCATTCCTGGGCCGAATTGTTGCGCAATCTGGTAATCAATTCATGGAAGTCTGCGCGGGACCGCATCGCCTCAAAACGTTTGTCTGTTAACAGTTGTTCCGGATCACCATGCCCCTTATCGACAGCCTCACGCAGTTGTTCCATTGCGAGGTTCTCGAAGCAGCGCGTGTTGCGTTCCAGGTTGAGCGTACCTGGCTTCACCCATTCTTTGACACAAGGAGCGAGAAATGCTGCCCACCTGATGCAATCCGACGGATCCGTGCGAAGGGCGGAAGGGATTTCCGTCGCTGCCGTTGCCGCCTCATCAAAGTTGCCCATCTCCAGCAGCACTGCCAGGAGGTACCGATAGTCGCGGGTACAATCCCCGTGCCACTGCCGCGGCTGTGGGCTCACGGATTCCAACACTTGCAAGCCATGGTCGATGGCTTGTCGAATGTAGTCCAGGGCTTGCGCCCGTTGCTCCTGCTTCTGTAACAAACGGGCAAGGCCGCCCAACGTGAACGCAAGGTGATGTCGGTGATCGGGGACGGTAGGCAACTCATCAACAAGGCCGTGCTGGCAGGTCAGAGCTTTTGCATACAGAGCTTCCGCTTCCTGTCGCCGGTCTGCCTGGCATTCGGCGAGCAGTCTCGCCAAGCCCGCGTAGGCCAATCCCAGCTCCATGCGAGCTTCGATGGGCGCAGGGTGTGCCATGACGAGCGGCTCCAACCAGTGAAGCGCGTGGCGGAAAGCAGCTTCCGCATCACAGACATTGTTCATTTGCCACAGTATCTTGCCGAGAAAAGTGTAACTATCTCCCAGCTCTCGGCGGAAAAGGCAGTGACGTGGATGGCCTGCCGTGTTGGCAACCAACCACGCACGGATCTCCACGGATCTGCGAAAGGCAGCGGCTGCTGGGCCGAGGTGTTTCTCATCCCACAGGGCCGTGCCCAAGTTGTGGTGGGTGCGCGCCGTGTCATTGAGGTAGTCAGGACTATCGGGCTCTTCCTCGTGGAGGCGCTCCTCCAAGTCCAAGGCTCTGTGGTAGTAGTCCTTCGCATCGGACAAACGGCCGAGGCGTCGAAGGAGATTGCCAAAGTTGTTGCAGGCCACCGCCAAACTTGAACGGTAGGCGGACACCGCAGGCGATCGTTCGACGAGCTGTCCCAGGATGCTGATGGCCTTTTCGAACGCTCGTTGGGCGCCGCTGTACTGCCCACACTGCTGCTGTGTCGCGGCCAGCGCAAGGAGGTCATTGTAGGCGGCTGCCGGTGACGGACTGGTATCGGTAGAGGGCATGGGGGCTGGGCGCGAGGGCTGGACCGATGCGAACGTAGCCTCGCGCAGGAGATCGAAGACGAGGGTTGCAATTGCAGTCAGCTCCGCCTCGATCTCGTGGCGGCGGCGGGCCTGCGAGAGAGGTCGGCCATCCTTGGGGAGGAGTTGCATCTTACTCAGCCAACCAACTTTCTGCCAAGCACAGGGCTCAAGGACGATCGGAATGATGCGCAGGCCCTCCCGCTCGTGCCGCTGGAGCAAGGAACGGACTTCCTCTCGGAGGATGAAATCGGACGTCAGAGAGTTGGCCGAGATGAGAAGGATCGCCAGGTTTGCGGTCCGCAACGCAGACTGGATTTCTTCGTACCAGTGGTCTCCAGCCCGTAAACGGCGGTCATCCCAGATGTCGAACGCAGCCTCTCGCTGCAATACCCTCATGTGGATGAGGAGGCGGTCCTTCCACCGTTCATCCCTGTGGCTGTAGCTGATGAAGACCTTGGGGTGGAACTGCCCAGCCTCGGCCATGGTTTCAGGACTCCCTAGGGAAAACACGCCTCCCGGGCTGTCGGGTTGCCCTCTCATTATACCGAGCGCAGATGGCGCAGTAAACGGTTCGGAGCGCCGCGTGGTTTTTGCGTGGATCGATCACATTGTCTATCAGAAAATTATTCCACACACGGGCACGGTGTAGACTGCGCCGGTGATCTTCGTCACCGATGAGCAGCGGCAAATCTTACAGGAAGATGGTGTTCCTATGCCGCTCTTCGACGCTTATGCAGGAAAGTGCTACATGGTAATGCCAGTGGATTTCTCAACCGAAGGGACGGGAGTTTTTCAAGCACGCGTGCCCGGCATGGGAGCCCTAGCGGAAGCCGACGTTCCGAGCGATGCGGTCGAGGCACTGGCAATCCTTCTTCGGAAGATGCTGGAACAGGATTAGAATTTGTATCGCCTCCCATGACAGTCCAAGAACATTCTCCGAAGAATCTCACCGACGCTGAGCGTATGCAACTGCAGCAAGCCCTGTGGGGAAATGCGCGACGGAATCCCGAAAAAGCAAAACAGATATGGACGATTCTCCTGGCAGGATCGCTGAGAGTTCCACTCACGCGAGAAGCACGGCAGCGTCTGGATTGGTTCGTCGCCTACAACACAACGTTCAAGGGGAATACCAAAAAGACGTGCCGCTATTTCGGCATTTCGCGGAAGACATTTTACGTCTGGAAGAAACGGTTCGATGTGACGAAGCCTCAATCGCTGGAAAACGGTTCCCATCGTCCAAAAGTCGGTCCACTCCCTGTGCTTGATCCGGAACAAAGCCAACGTCTTTTCTTCTTGCGATCAGCATATCCGCTCTACTCGAAGATGAAGATTGCTGCCATCTATGAAAGACAGTATGGTACGAAGATTTCTTCCTGGCAGGTACAGAAGATCATTGAACGCTACCAGCTCTATCCGGATGTGAAACGTGCCCGGCGGCTAGCGTACAAACGTCAGTACGCGGAGAAGAAGCAACGCATCACGAAACTCATCAAGGAGCCAAAGACTGGTTTTCTCGTCAGCATCGATACGGTGATACTCAGGCAGGGAAAAGCAACGTTTTCGATGTTCACGGCACTCGACCGGCATTCTCGCTGGGGCTTTGCGCGTGTCTACAAAACCCACAGCTCGAAAAACGCGGCCGAATTCCTACACCTTTTGAATCGAAATATGCGAGGAACCATGCGGAACGTGCAGACGGACAATGGCACTGAGTTCCACCGGCATTTTCAGAAGGCCGTGTTGGAGCTGAAGCTCGGTCACTACTGGAGTCGCGTCAGGACACCGAAGGACAATTCTCAGCTAGAACGATTCAATCGCACGCTGCGAGAGGAATTCCTTCCACCATGGAAGGATTGCACCGATATGGAAATGTTGAATGGTGCTCTTATCCAGTGGATGGTCGATTACAACGATGATCGCCCGCATATGGCCCTCAGCTACAGAACGCCGAATGAAGCCGCATGGGGCGATGAAAAGTGTTACCAATCACCCCTTCACTAACACTTTCACATCTGCGGATTTCTTCGCCCCTCTGTAAAGACCGTCTCGTTGAGCCAAGAACTTACCATAAGGTACACTCACCTCCATCGTCCGCATGTCCGCCAAAAAATCGATGATGGCCGCATCTAACTCCTCTGCAAAAGGAGGAATGATTCCTGCAGATGTAACAGGAGAACTTTCGCTAGGAAGCGTTGTTCGAGCCATGTTTGTAATACTCGGCATCGCAGCGGCCGTTCTCTTGGTCGTACTGCTGCAGCACGTCATTGTGCTTTTGCTCCTGGGTCTTTTTCTGTCTGCAATTATTGATCCAGGTGTACGGAAGCTGCGATCATGGGGCATTCAGGAAAGTCTTGGGATTTTATTACACTACATTTTATTTTTAAGCGTTGCGGTCTTCCTTGTTTTTTCTTTCATCCCAATCATTGCACAGCAACTTGGTGACATTGCAAAATTGGCCGATAGCACCGTAACGCAGTTGCTCACAGAACGCATTGTTTCTTTGCCACTCGTTCCCGCTGAAATTGATGTGCGCCTTACCATTCTTTTGCGCATGCTTCTTCGGAACCTGGCACTTAATGGCCCCGATGCACTGGAACATTTCAGTTTGTATCTATCGGAAATGGCAGCAGGTTCGGTGCAATTGCTAACAGGTATTGCAGGATCAGTGCTCTACTTTATACGCGACAGCATTATTGTGCTGCTCTCCGCTTTTTTTATAGAATTGGACCGCAATCACAGCTATCGCTGGGCACGCAGATTTTTCCCTGCATCTATGTGGCCATATATGGATGCAAGGGTAGATCTTATTAATCAGAAATTGGGCCAGTGGATGCGTGGGCAGCTGCTACTTTGTTTGGCAATTGGCGTGCTCACGTTCATTGTTCTTGTGGTACTTGGCATGCCGTATGCACTCACGCTTGCAATTCTTGCGGGATTTACAGAATTCATTCCCTACATAGGCCCTCTTATTGGAGCCATACCGGCCGTGATGATTGCACTTGGAAGTGGCGGCCCTTCGTGGGCGCTGATGGTTGCGGGAGCGTATTACGTTATACAATTCTGTGAAAATAACTTCATTGTCCCGCTCATCATGAAACACGCGGTAGATTTGCCTGCAACAACGATTATTATCGCCATGCTGGTGGGTATCAGCTTTCCTGCAGTCATCCACCCTGTCCTCGGCATTCTCATTGCCATTCCACTTGCAAGTATCGTAGGAATTTTTTTAGAAGACCTGCGCACATGGAGCAGAGAAAGATGGCAAGCACGGTAGATAGATGTTTTAGATGATTATGGTAGAGTGTTTTTGTTGTTTTCTCCCTTCTACTCTCTACTCATGCGTCGCCTCTTCTCAGCTCTCCTACTTGTCGCCCTTGCGTTTCCGGCCACCAGCCATGCATTTGTTATAAGTAAAATGAAGAATGCACCAAAAGATCCACTGGCTTACCGTCACGCTGGACGAAAAAAGAATGAACCAAATCCTCCCGGTAAAGAAAAGTATGTGCTTCGGAATGAGCAAAGAAGGAAGGATGTCGTCACACTTGCAAATGCGTTCTATAATTACCGCACAGACCACCAAAGCGAAAATGTGCCGGGATTAACTGAAAAGCCGGTAGAAATTTGCCGTACCAAAGCCACAAGCTGTAAGGACCTGCTTGATGTTCGCAAAGAACTGGAACCTTACTTAGCTACCTTGCCCGTAGATCCAGGCACTTCGGCAGATAGAAATGGAACGGGTTATTTTGTGTATGAAGATTGGAAAAACCGCATTTTCATTACCGCCCCTGGCGCGGAAATGGGATGGACGATTACGAAAATGCATTAGGAAAAGGGGGGCAAAGGGCATAAAGGTTTAAAAGGTTGTAAAGGTTTTTGAAAAAGGACCTTTGTCCCTTTTGTCCCCTTTTACACTTTTGTCCCCTTCAGTTTTTCATCACCAACAGCAACTGTGCAATCACGCCCCGCAGATTCTTCTTATCCGCAATATCGTCCATCTGCACATCCAGTGCTTTTGCGATGATGAGGAGATTATCGGCGATGGAGCGCATGTCTTGGCTGTGAGCCTTGTTCTTCCCTTTCATATGGCTGAGCGATGTACTCCATGCACCCAATGCTTCCTCTATTCTACTTCCATAGGCATACGCGGTTCCCAAATCTAACCAACCTGCGGGATCATTTGGCTCTGCTTCTACCACGGCTTCAAATGCCTCAATCGCATCATCAATGCGACCGTCGTTGAGCGCATCTACCCCCTGCTGCGTCCAAGAATCAATGGATGAATCGTCGTCCGTAGGCATAGATATAGCGAGGAGTATACCCTCTGCGCACGGTTCTTTGGAACACCTAAGATTTTTCCCTATCCTCTGCTATTATCTTCTGCCATGGCCCCCCAAAAGCAGTACCCCATTATCGTTATTAAGCCCGAGCGCGATTGGCCGCTCAAGAACCATCACCATGCCATTTATAAGAATGCGATTGTGTCTCTAGATGGCATTGAAACGGGTTCAATTGTAGAAGTGCACAATTCCGCAGGTGAATTTTTGTGTTACGCGATGCTCAATACCCGCGCATATATCTGCGGAAGAGCGATTGCATTCGAAAAAGGTGACCCTATGGCCACCATGCGCCGCAACATCAAGCGTGCGATCGAGATTAGGAAAACATTCTTCCAGAGTGAAGAAACCACCGCATTCCGCCTCATCAATGCCGAAGGAGATGAAATTCCAGGACTGATTGTGGATCAGTATGGAGATATTCTAGTAGTACAGCTCACAACCCTCGGTATGGAACGTTTGCGCCCGTGGGTGACGGAGACTCTGCATGAACTCTGCAAACCTGCCGCTATTTTTGAAAAATCGACGGGTGCCACTCGTAAAAAAGAAGGATTGGAGCCACGCGAGGAATGGCTGATGGGCAAAGGCCCCGATACCATCAAAGTGAAAGAGCGTGGACTGGAATATTTGATCGATCTCCAAGGCAGCCAAAAAACAGGACTCTTTTTGGATCAACGTGAAATGCGCTCGCTTGTTCGTCAGCTTTCTGCAGGGAGAACCGTGCTGGATTGTTGCAGCTACGTGGGTGGATTCTCTCTTTCCGCTCTCGCAGGAGGAGCAACTTCTGCCGATGCAGTGGATTATGATGAAGCTGCGCTCGACCGGGCGAAAGAACACATGGAACTGAATGGTATTTCTCCAGATCAATTCACTGCGCATGCAGCCGATGTGTTCGATTTCCTTCGCCAACGCCCTCTTCCCCACCAATACGACTTCATTATTGTGGATCCACCTGCATTCGCAAAACGCAGTTCTGATTTAGATCCCGCCAAACGCGCGTATACCGATCTGAATCGTCTGGCATTCCAAGCACTCACGCCAGGAGGATTGATGCTCACATGTTCGTGTTCGTATCAGATCGACCCTCAATTATTCCAAACGATTGTGTTCCACGCTGCCCGCCAAGCTAATCGCTCGGTACGGATTTTGCAGCGTCATCGCCATGCGTTTGATCATCCGGTAAATTTGTACCATCCCGAAGTAGATTATCTCAAAAGCCTTTTACTATGGGTGGAGTAACCCTTCTCGCCCACCGTAGCCTCCTCAACTGCAAGAAATAATAATGGGCGAAGGCGGGTACCATCCGGAGGTAGATTATTTGAAGAGTTTGTTGCTGTGGGTGGAATAGGCAGGCCTAGTAAGAAATCTGACTGCTTGGCTATGAGGCAAGCGCCATATTCCCTATAATAACCCTATGCGCCGCGTCCTTCTCATCACTGCCGTACTCCTCGCATCCTGTGCGCATACTCCATCGGGAACAGAGGAATCTTCGGTCTCCAGTGCGCCACAAAGAAATCTAAAAATCTATCGCAGTAGTGATGGATTATACGAAGTGATGTATCCAACAGATTGGTCTGTTCAAGAAGAATCCATCATGAATACCCAAAACTACCAAATCACCGGTACCTCTTTTGTGTATCCGGCAGAGAAAGATCACACTACTCTTTTCGAAGCACAGTTTCATGTTGCTCACGCGGCAACATGCCCCATTATGGATACCCCTGCTCACGTCGTGCTGCGAAATGGACAAGAATGGAGCCGTTACGAATGGAGTGGTGTCGGTGCAGGGAATCTGTACGAAGGTGTTACGTACATGCAGGAGTACAAAGGGCAGTGCTTTGTACTCACCACTCGCCTGCATAGCTGCAACTTAGGCCCAGATTGCGGCGACAACCACACAGAAGCATTTGATCGCGATGGAATACTGAACATGTTCGATACCGTGGCACAGTCCTTTACATTCACAAAATAAATCTCTTCCTAAAAACCAAAAACTACAAACTAAAAACTGTCCGCTCCAAGTTACATAGCGATACGATCCAAAATTTGCTTAACTGACCGTTGCTCATGCAATTTTCCGATCTCACATTCTGGAGCCTCTTCACAGGTTTTTTTATTCTGTATTGGTTTGTACATAAACACATTACTGCTCGCAATATTCTCCTACTCCTCGGAAGTTTTGGCTTCTATCTGCTCTGGGATGCGCGATTTTTCTGGCTTCTGCTTGTTGCAATCGTTTTCACGTATCTTATTGCATTACAGCTGCACACATCGAAATATCGCACCTTTCTCCTGTGGCTTGGGATTTTTGTGTGCATAGGAACTCTGCTCTACTTCAAGTACTACAACTTTTTCATTGCTTCACTTTCCCCTCTTCTCCCCCTCCTTGGGTTAAGACCGGATTCAGTTTCGCTGCAGATTCTCCTTCCGCTGGGCATCTCTTTTTATATCTTTCAGATCCTCAGTTATTTGATTGATGTGTATAGAGGGACCATACCGCCAGAGCGCAACTTCCTACACTACGCGCTGCTCATTTCTTTTTTCCCGAAGCTCGCATCAGGGCCCATAGAAAAGCCAGGACCTCTCCTGGAACAATTTAAAACAGAAAGACCTCTCACTTCTAAAACATTCTCTGATGGAATCTACTTGCTGGTATGGGGAGGAATTCAGAAATATGTGATTGCTGATAATGCAGCGCTGATTGCCAAAGGACTTTTTACATCACCCGCAGAAACAACATTCTTTGTGGGGATTCTGGCTCTCTCACTCCAAATCTACGCTGATTTCTCCGGATACTCCGATATGGCGAAAGGTCTCGCTTCACTTTTAGGATTCGAGCTCTCCTGGAACTTCCGTATGCCCTATCTTTCCAGTACACCGAGTGACTTCTGGAAGCGATGGCATATCACGCTCTCGCAGTGGTTCCAGCAGTACGTATACATTCCATTGGGAGGAAGCAGATGCAGCAACCCACGCATTGCCATGAATCTCCTCATCACGATGGGTTTGTGCGGCTTGTGGCACGGGGCACGCTGGACGTTTGTCATCTGGGGTCTGTATCACGGATTCCTTCTGATCGCCTACAGATTTGGCGCGAATCTGTTTTATCCCGGAAGCAGATTCATTCAGCGCATGAACGAAACCGGTCTCGCCATTCTCTTGTTCTTCGCACTCACCAGCATCGGATGGATCTTTTTCCAAAGTCCCACTCTGAATGATGCACTGCGCGTGTTTATACAGTCCTCCTACACACTTCTAGACCCGGCTTTGCTGCTTGTCGCTCTCCTGTGGCTCCCCATAGTGCTGATGCACATGCTGCAACTCTACTATGCAGATCTGCTCGCCTTCGCTCGGTTTTCCCTTGGGAAGCAGCTCATTTTCTATTTTGCCGCATACTATGTACTCCTCTACTTGCCACCCTTAGTACCTCAACAATTCATCTACGTGCAATTCTAATGAACCGAAAAGTCCTCCAGATTGGGGCATGTGTGATTCTTCTGCTCACAACAGAGCAGTTGGTTCCTGTGATCTACAAATCATTTCCGGTGGAGTGGAAAGAATGGGATAGGGTAGAGAAAAAAAAGGAGCTGATTGCGGAACCTACCAATTACGACACGTTGATTCTGGGAGATTCCACAGGCATTCAGGGAATTATCCCCGATGTGTACGAACACGTGACGGGGAAGAAGACTCTCAATCTCACCACGTACGCCGATAGGAATGCGATTGGCGATATCTATTTGCTTCGGGATTACCTGGACCATCATCCAGCACCTACAACCATTGTGCTCGTGCGCAGTGTTCTCTCTTGGTACATCGGCTACGGATACGAAATTGTGCGTCTTCAGTTCAACAACACCGATGTTGCCCTGCGCGCCACTAAGAGCGGTGTGATGTCGGTGCCGCAGTTCGGCCGTCTGCTCTTCGAGAAAGTGTTTCCATCGTTCATGTACCGCGAAAAAGTGGCATTTACGCGTGGTGCACTGCTGAACAAACAAGCGCAGTATGAAAACATGCTCAAATATATGGAGGGCAAAGGACTGAAGGGATACGAACCTTTCAATCCGCAGATGCATCACCCAAATTTGGAATTATCGGAAAGAAATCTAGATCCATTCTATAAACTCACACTCAGTGGTGGAGGATTGAACCTTGCTACCTACAGTATGCCGCTCCTCCATGAACTGTGTACGCTTGCTGAAGAGAATAATATTCAGCTGTACCTCGCCTTCAATCCCCTTTCACACGTAGTAGAAACCGACCAAAGAATTGGGAGATCGATAGAAAAACTTTTCACAAGAGTTCAGCAAGAATTGGCACCCACGCACAATTGTAGAGTTCTTCCCAAGCTTTGGGTGATGGATGATCAGTATTTAAGTGATCTTACGCATACCAATGATGCGGGGGCGCATGTGTATACGAAGTATGTTGCGGAGGAGGTGATGAAATTGGAAAAAGAATAATGGGAGTGAGAGTGAAAGTAGAAAATATGGGAGGAAGAGGAGATACTGCGAAAAGACGCTACACTGAATGTATGAGAACCCCTGTATCGCTCCGCAAAAGATCTATTTCGGCAACGAAGAATCCCCTCATTCGTTTTGCAGTGGGAACATCTTCTCTTGGGTCTGTGTTGGTCGCTGTGTCGGAGAAGGGTGTTTTTGCGATTACGATAGGCACGAACAGTGCTGTACTTCTGAGTGAGTTCCAGACGAGTTTCCCTCATGCTGTGTTAAGCGCAAGAGATCCTGAGATACAAACATGCATATGCAGAGTAATAGACGCCATAGAAACCCCTGGCTCATCCATCCATGTACCGCTCGACATACACGGTACGGAATTTCAAAAAAACGTTTGGAACGCCCTGCGCACGATCCCTTTGGGAACAACGGCCTCATACGCAGAGATTGCACAAAGGATAAGCAAACCAAAAGCCATGCGAGCAGTAGCGCAAGCCTGTGCCTCCAACCAAATCGCCGTCATCATCCCCTGCCACAGGGTGATACGAGCGGATGGCTCACTTTCTGGATATAGATGGGGAGCAGCAGTGAAGGCAGCACTCCTGGAAAGAGAAATGAAGCATTGTACGCAAATAGCGTAGGAAAAAGCCCGGTACAAGACTTCTGCACGCAAAAGAAAGTGATTTCTTTTCTAGGATAGAACACAAAAGACGAGTAGTGTGAAGATAGTAACGCTCTCACCTTTCCCTCCCCACTCATTCAAAAAAAACGTGAAATCTGCCCTTTTAAGGGATGCGGCAACGCTTCGCATGGGAAACCCTATTGCCCCAAACATTTTACAGTAGAACAAAGAAGAGTTCTTCCAGCCGAAATACGGGATCTTATCCGCTCAGGCTGCTGCAATGCAGCATGCGTACGTGGCGCACCACACGATGGCGGCGAGCAGTACTGCACACAGTGCAACGAACCGTGTCATTGGAAGATTCCGCGGACGCCTCACTGACATCACGAGAGTATTACCGGACGATACTGCTCATCGCTGCGCCAAGAAAGTATGGCCATAGCAGTAGCGCCAGGACCCCTTTCCAGAAACTTAACTGCAGAAAGCCAATGGTGAAGAGCCACAGTGCGAACCAAGCACCGCCCATCGCACTATGCTGCTCAATGCGAATTTTTTCCATGCGTGCAGTATACACCCTTCCCTGTCGTATAGAGGAAAAATTCCCGCTCATAATTTTTTAGTCTCCCGCAAAGATTGTTTAATTGCCGCAGTATCTTCTGCATTCAAAAAAATGGCAGGGATTGCCTGCCATTCTCATACATACACCGATTTATTCCGATTCAATCTGAAGCATTTTTCCTTGGGACTGAATTTCTTTAGGCTTTTGAACAGAAATAGTCAGCTTGCCATTCTTCAGTTTGCATTTCACATCTTTATCGCTCACTCCCTGTGGCAAAGAAACCTGCCTCATAAAGTTTCCGCGCGATGTTTCGCGGCGATGCCATTTTTTATTCTTCTCTTCTTTGTCTTCTTCCATTGTTCCTTCAATGGTCAGAATACCGTTATCAATTTTCACATGAACATTCTTTGGATCGTACCCAGGAACATCTGCAACGATGTGTAATTCCTTGTCTGTTTCAGCAATATCAAAACTAGGAAGGAATTGCCATTTGCGTTCGGTAGTAAATAAGGATTGATCAGAAAAGAATCGCATGGGATCCCAGAAAGATTCATCAAATAATTGATTCATTGCGTCGCGGAGTGTCACACCCCGCTCCACTGCATCGTTTCGTTTCCATGGCATTAACTGCATAGAAATTGGGGGAATGAAATAAAATTAGCACTCAACAGTATAGAGTGCTAACATTGAGCGGTCAAGGTTTTTTGAGAAAAAATATTTCAGAAATCACATCTTCAATAATCTTGTATGCGATGGCAATGCTACATTCGATTCAGATTCATTGATTCATACAATGATATACTTACTGATCCAAAACCCTGCCTTATCTACCAGTCTGACGGACATTTCTTAAAATCTATCGTATTTAGGAAATGCCTAAACCCATCGCGGAATGTCTCATTCCACTCATGATCATTGGAACGATTTACTATAATAAGGCCAGAATTTCTCCCATTCTTCTCTGCGGGAATAAATAAAAGCTCCATACCATAGTATTTTCCGCTTTCATCAGTATTCCGCAAAACACTCAATTCATGTGTGGGTGTCACAATTTTATCCCAGGTATATTGAGCGGGTGGCGCATTAAGCAGAGTGGTAAGGTTTTTAAATTCAACAGTGGAAAGCTGAAGGATGTCTATTTCATTGCGATTGGCATCCTCGGCTCCGGGATCCTCTGAGTGGCCGCGTAATGCCGTATCCGCATCTGCCATGCTATAGAGCGCCGGCTTAAATAACGGAGTGTCCCATTCAACAAGTCTTTGTATTATCGCATCTGCCGTTAAAACCGTGGGAGGTTCTATGTTGCCCTCTCTATTCCATACCGCTTGATTATCTTGGGAGCGCACATGCCACGTAGAGGGAATTTTGCTTCCGCAAATGCCGTCCACATACGTGACAGACGGAACTGACTCCGGAACACTGCTTTTGGATTCCTCATGCACGGAAGAAGAACTGAAAGATATTTCTGCAACAGAAGACGAGTTTTCATATTGTTGAACTGAGGTCTTGGAACTGCATGCAGTGCAGGCCAATACGGCGAAGATCATGGAAATTGCGTTGAAATGCTTTTGCATAAACAAATGGTAGCACGGCGCACATGCACTGAAAACCTCATGCTGTGCGTGTACGGGCATCTGAAACGGCAATAGTGAATGAATATTGCAGCTCCTGACGTTGGCAGCCCCACGACTTTCTCAAACAGGTGTCTTCGAATGGTTCATTGGTATGCAGTCCTAAGAAATGTAATCAGAATCTCTATTGCCTAGTGATTTCCCTTTTTCTCGAGACACATTCAGCGCCTCCATCACATCACCCATGCCCATGATTTCGAGCACTGAAACAACGCCGAACGAGGGCTTTGCCCGAAGTGGAGGCGCACTTTGCCAGAAAGAGAGCCCGTGAGAGAAAACCTGGAAGGTTTTCTTTCACGAATAGTGGCAGCCCCACGGGGAATCGAACCCCGATTTGCAGGATGAGAACCTGCTGTCCTAACCGTTAGACGATGAGGCCGTACGAGAAGATTTGGCTCTATTCTGCCTGAAAGAGAGCGCGCGGAGTATAGCGAATATGACTTCTGTATCAAATCTCCTTTGCGGTATCAATAAATGACCGCCTCCCCATAACAGGGAGGCGGTCTGCTCTTTAGCTAGGTTTCCAGCCGCCCACGCGGCGGTGGCTTGTGCAGATTCCACACAAGCCGACACTGAGCAAGGAGCCACAAGATGTAGAAGCTAAAATCCAGCTCCCACCATGTAACTCCCTGCCGCGCTAGAGCAGGACGGTGATGGTGGTTGTTATGCCACCCTTCCCCCATCGTGAACAGGATTGCAACCAGAGCGTTGTTCCTGCTCTGGTCCCCTGTCTTAAACCGCTGTCTGCCAAAAATATGGCAAACGGAGTTCACGAGGAACGTCCCGTGGTAGAGCAGCACGGTGCTCACCACGAATCCCCACACAATTCCGCTCCAGCCATCCAAGGTGAAACAGAGAATTGCGAGACTAAGCCCCGGTACCCAGTGGTACCGATCAAGAAAGCGCAGCTCCCACGCCTTCGCAAGATCCCTCACCGTGGAGGGTGCTTTTTTCTCCTCATACGAAGAAAGCACCCACCCAATGTGAGACCACCAGACCCCATGAGCGACCGGCGAATGGGGATCATTGCCTGTGTCGGAGTACTTGTGATGGTCGCGATGCTTTGCGGCCCACCACAAGGGTCCTTTCTGCATGGCGCTGCATCCCAGCCACGCCATTATGAACCTTACGAATCTTCCTGACTCGTAGGATCGATGGGAAAGACCGCGATGATAGCCCGCGGTGATCCCAAACATGCGTAGGAAGTAAAACCCTATGCAAAGGCACGCTGACGTCCAAGTCGGCTGAACGAAAAAGACAGCCAGCACACACAGGTGCAGGCTCACGAACGCGATCTTGATCATGTTCTTCTCGAAAAAATTCTTCATCGTACACTCCTGCAAGATTTTGAACTGAAAACCGTTATGCCAAAGAGCAATGCGCATGCACCGCTTTCGCTTTGGAAAACGGAAAGCGCTTCCACAGCTTAAGAAGGAGTAGGTAAATAACCAGTTATTTGCCTTCCCTATTCTGATATCAGGTGCTTTGTACTAATGCGTATGCTCAAGGCTCAATTCTATTCTGCGATCCGGAATAAGCCACATACACGCCACAAATACAAATATACCCACCGATATCCATGGATTCGCAAATGCGAGGGGGACAGAGAGAACATACAGCACCAGTGATACTTTCCCTTTGATATCTTTTCCAATCGCCTCACGTAACCGCGCATTTGGCCCACCGTGTTTAATGATCGCAATCTGCAAAATCGTATAGGCCAGAGCGCACATCAAAAGCACAGCACCGTATACGGCAGTTGCCACTGGAGCCAGATGATTTTCGGCCATCCAACCGGTAGCGAATGTGATGAGTGAAAGCCAGAAAAGCAGATGCAAATTCGCCCACAAAATTCTTCCGTCTACATGGTCGGTAGCGTGCAACAAGTGGTGATGATTATTCCAATAAATGCCCAAGTAGATAAAACTAAGCACGTAGGTAAGGAACGACATCATAAGAGGACGAATTGCCTCAAAATCTGTGCCTTCCGGTACTTTGAGCTCCAAAACCATGATCGTAATAAGAATGGCAATCACGCCATCGCTAAAGGCTTCCATGCGAGTTGTTTGCATAGAAAAATGTTACCTTCACATCGCTTGTACTCCAAACAAGTATTTAGACATTGACCCTATCCTCCAAAAGGGATAGCGTTTTCCGCACTCTTCCCCTGTTTGTATGATGTATTTCGATGTGAATTTTGTAGCAGTCCTCGTTGCTGCCATTCTTTCTTTTGTTATTGGTTTTCTGTGGCATGGCCCAGTATTTGGAAAACAATGGCTGGCACTCATGAATATTTCTGAGGCAGAACAACAGAAAGCACAGCAAGAAAACATGCTTCCTCGCATTGTTAGTGCCTTCATACAGCAGGCTGTCATTGCCTACGTATTCGCGCTCTTTGCCGCAATCATCCATGCCTCTACTATGATGGACGCCCTGCAATTGGGCTTTTGGTCGTGGGTCATTGTTGCAGCCGTTCTTTTGAATGGCGTGCTGTGGGAGAAACGATCGATACCCTTGTACCTCTTCAATATCGTCTACCATCTCGTGATCATGGTGGCGATGTCGCTCGTGATTGTGTTGTGGATGTGAAATTAGTGATGGTAACCACTCCCCTTCGCAATCTCTATTCCTCTGTACATCTGTTCTAAAAAGAAAACTCGGCAAAGCTCGTGTGGGAGGGTCATATCGCTTAAGCGAAGTGATCCTTTTACGCGTGTGCGGATGGTGGGGGAAAGACCGTAAGCTCCTCCTAAAATGAATATGAGGGTTTGCCCAATATCTTTTGCCTGAGAAAGAAAAAACGAAAACTCCTGCGATGTCATGCGCTCCCCTTTTTCGTCCAGCATCCAGGCATCTCCTTCGGATGTAGAAAGCACATCCAAAATCTTTTTGGATTCCTCTTCACGCTGCTTTTCACTGTCCTTCTGTTTACTAGGAGAAAGTTCGATGATTTCTAGCTTTGCATGCGGACGCAGGCGCTTGATGTATTCACTACATCCTTCCTCTATCCACTTCGCTTTTACAGTGCCGATGCAGAGAAGGGTGATGCGCTGCATATCTCTTACTTACTAAATATATCTTTACGAACGGGCCACACAAAAAATCTATTATGACAAGGTAGACCGCATAGTACAGGATCGAACGCCGAAAAATTGCAATCAAGAAGCACTGAATTTAAAAATTGATCGCTCCATGGTGCTTTTACTTCAATGCCTTCATACTTGTTCTCTTTTGCCAGTATTTGAAATTCTTGAATTAAACAACAGCTTACAAAATACCGCATTGCAAACTGATGAACGGCTATTTCTTGTATCCACAATGTTTTCGTATTCTCAATACTCTGCACATTGAATGTTTTATCATTAAAAAGCCTCATGAGATTCGATGTAATCGTGGGAATTATTTTTGAAATCGCTACTCCCGCAACCACATTGCGCTGTCCGGATTCATCTATCCAATCAGACTGAGCTATTAGCGCGATGTAATCATTGCTGAATAATTTTCCTTTCGTGTTTGGGTTTCTTTTCAGTGAAAAATCGCTCAGTAATTCTAGATGGCCTATATCACCTGGAACCGCACAGCGTATTGTGAGTGGCCGATTCTCAAAAGCGCCTTCCATCATGCGCATTACTTCCTCTGTAAAAGTGCAACTGTCTCTATATGTGCTGTGTGAGGGAAGAGATCCACAGGCTGAACGGTGCGCAGGTCATAGCCTCCTTTAAGGAAATCACCCAAATCGCGGGCGAAGGTGGCGGTGTTGCAGGACACATACACAATCTTCTTTGGTTTGTGCGCCAACATTGCTTCGCGGGCTTTGGGGTGCAATCCTGCGCGTGGCGGATCTACCACAATCACATCAAAAGCATACTTTCCCCCTGGTTTTAACTGCTGTAACAGTACCTGCTCTGTTCTGCCCTTATAAAAACTAATATTTCCAATTTTGTTACGGCCTGCGCTCTTCAGAGCATCCTCCACAGCAGAGGGATGGCTTTCTATACCCACCACTTTTTGGCAGAAGCGCGCAAGATATTGACCAATCGTTCCCATGCCGCAATACGCATCCAGAACCGTATCGCGTAATCCTAAATCCGCCGCATCTGCTATAGCGCGGTACAGCTTTTCCGCTGCAAGTGTATTTGTTTGGAAAAAGGAGAAAGGAGAAATTTCAAAGGTGAGATCGAACAATCGCTCACTCACGGTTTGCTTACCAAGCAACGAGTGAATTTTGGGAAAGTCAGGTTTATCGTTCAATCCCAAATGTTCCACAATCAGCAGCGAAGACAAATTAGGACGGCCGCCAAAATAGCGCAGAAACAGCTGAAAAAGCGGCTCTAATTCTTTTTTCCTCGCATGCACAAGGAAGCAAATCATCTGTTCGCCTGTATGTACCCCTCTGCGCAGCAGCAAACTCCGGAGCATTCCTTTTTGCGTTTTAGGATTAAACACTGGAAGCTTTGTTTCCTCCATAAAGCGTCGGACCTGGCTTAGGAGCATAGGGAGTTGTTCTTCGTATAAGTGACATTCACTAATCGGCAACACGGTGGACCATTGACCAGGCTGATGAAATCCTACCGTTGGATTTTCATCAAAATAAATACGCTTACCCGCTTTTTCTTCTTCACGCATGGATTCATATCCAAACGAAAGTTCTAATTTATTCCGGTAGTGGAATATCTGAGGGCTTGGAATGATCTTCAGTACGCGTCCTGGAAGTGATGCACGTACCGCATCATCCACTGGCGTTAGGTGGCCAAGCGTTTCGCGTACAATATCTTCTTTGTACGACATCTGTTTATCGTACGGCAGATTCTGCCACACACACCCACCACATGTATGAAAGTGGGGGCAACGAGCCATTACTTCATCTTTAGCTTTTCGGAGCACTTTGTGCACTCGGGCCTCTGCATAATTGTCCTTTCTTTTTAGTATCACAATTTCAACGCTCTGACCCGGAATGCTATCTGACACAAATACTGGAAGTGTTCCGATATGCGCTAAACCAGAACCGCCAAATGTAAGCTTTTCTATGGATACCGTGTGCATTTGCCCGGGCTCTACTGAACCAGTGTCGATAATAGTTGACATTTAATATGAAATATAGTATAAATCTACCTTTTTCACGAGATAATGAACCTGAAAAAATTTCTTACCATTGTCACTCTCGGAACCTGTGGAATTCTGCTTGGGCTAGAGCCGAGCCTATCACAAGGTGTGAATATGGCAAGTGGGACTGAGGTGGTGGCCCATAATGGGAATATTGAAAAGAATCAGAGGATTCAGACGACTCAGAGGAATCGGAAGAATGATGTGCATCAGCTCATGAACAATTCGTATGACTTTTCCTCTGAATCATCTATTTCTTCTGTTTCTTCTGATTCCTCTCACAAGGGTCCTTATCTTGCAGCTATTCCAGTTATTCCCATCGATCCGCTCTCAGCGATTGAAAAAGGAGATATTCTTCCAAAGCATCGAGCAATGACACGTGAAGTACTGAGTATTCTTCCGCCTTCCTGCCAACAAAAACTTCGCCAGTACTATGTTCTGTACGATCAGCCCAAACATCGCGGACTTGCGGGTGATGGTGTGATTATTATGAATGGCACACTATCCGATGCCGAATTTAAAGAACTCTTAAGCCATGAAGGCCTTGGCCACTTTTGGGATATTTCGTGCTTGAAAGGAACTTCTACAAGTGGTGCCAGCGCCTTCAAGGATGGCAACACTCCCCTTTGGAATAATGATCCGAGCGTGAGTTTCTATTCCCTTTCGTGGCAAAACAGTTCCACCAAAAAATCTGACGCAAAATCTGAAGACTTTGTCACTGCCTATGCAAAAACAGATCCGTTTGAAGATTTAGCGGAGAGCGTCAGTATGTATATGACTGATAAAGCAGGATTCGAAAAGAAAGCGGAGAAGAGTGAGGTGCTGCAGAAGAAGTTGGAGTGGGTGGAAAACTATTTCCCCGGAGTATAGGATATCCCCTCTTCCGGCCGTTATTCCCATGAATGTTCAGGAAGTCCTTAAAAAAATCGGCCCACTGGATATTCCTGAAAAACAGGAACTGCATGAGCAATTACAAAAACATATAAATAGGAGAATCACCAAGGAACAACGAAAAACACTCCATGAAATTGCTGATGCAATCGACGGAGGCACAACCAAACGTATCCGAGTACTTATGAAAAAATTCTGTGCTTCATTTCAATTAGCATCATCAAATGGTGGTAGTATCAATAATTATGAACGATCCCAAGAAATTGCAGGAATCCTAAAAAACCCAGATTTTTACACACCGGCAAATATTCAAGCTCTCGAAAGAGTCTTTAACCTAAAAATTATTGAGGAGATTGATGTGAATAATTATGACATTTGCAAGCTTACTATTGGTAAAACGACATATAAGTACCGGCAATCTACACTTGTGCATTTGATCGCAAGAACATTTTTCCAAGGAACATGTATACCTGTGTCAAAGTATCTTGCTTTGCGTAAAAGAAGAATGAGTCATAAAGATGCGCTCATAGAAGCGCAAATTTTAAAGGAAAGAGAAAAATCTGCTACCCCTTCCGTATTCTTTAGTAACTCAGAAGTATATTCTCCTCAAAATATCAAGATTTTAGAAAACGCATTTGGAGTAACAGATATAGGTAAACTTAGTAAAAAAAATACTAAGCCATTTAAGATCACTATAGGGGAAACGACGTTCTGCTACTCGCAGAACGCTCTTTTTAATTTACTTGCAAGAACATTCTTCAGTGGTGTGAAAAAATTTGTTCGTCCATTTCTTCATCTTTGTAAGCAAGGAATGGACCCAAAGAAAGCAATTGAAGAAGCGATGAATTTTGCAGATAAGCTTAAGCAATTAAATTCTACGACGTTTTTTAAGAATCCAGATGTTTACACTTCTGAGAATATTAAGATTCTCGAGGATGCGTTTGGATTGGACGATATTAGAGAGATTGATAGAACAAGTACAAAACAGTGTCATATTGCTATTGGAGAAGTGACGTATAAATATTCGCAAAATGCGCTAGTTAACTTGCTTGGTAGAATCTTCTTCAAAAAATCAGGAGTTCCAGTGCCTATATATCTATCTTTGCGCCAGAAAGAAGTGGCTCATGAAGCAGCAATAACGGAGGTGCTAAATCTAGTAAATAACAAACCTGTTACTTTCTTCAAGAATCCGAGTATCTATACACCTGAGAATATTAAGATTCTCGAAGATGCTTTTGGATTGGACGATATTGGTGAGATTGACAGAACTATTACAGAAAATCGGGATATCACTATCGATGGAAAGACTTTCACGTACTCACAGAGTAAGCTTTGGGAACTCATTGATAGAACATTCTTACAAAACACAAGAAAATTCGCCCAGGCATATCTTTCAATGCGAAAAAAAGGGGTGAGCCATAAAGTTGCAGCAGCAGAAGCTATTCTTACAAAAACTCCGCCTGTTTTCTTTAGGAATCCGGATATATACACCTTACAAAATATCCTGATACTTGAAAAAGCATTCGGGCTAGAAAATATGGGCATTGATCACATTGATTGGAATGACTCAGAACTATGCGATATCGCTATCGAAGGAATGGTATATAGGTATACACAAGGTTCGCTTGTACAGTTGCTTGCATATTCATTTTTTGAAGGACAGTTTAAGACCGTTCGCCCCTACCTCTTATACCGTAAAAAAGGCATTGATCATGCAACTGCCGTAGATATGGCTCAGCAAGGAGAAGATGCACAGATTGATTTGGAGAACGAAAAACTTTCGGAGTTGGGTTTGGAGGAACTGATAGCTATTTTTCAGGACTCTCCTAAGAAACTCGCATTTCTTCTTAGTAGAAGACCAGATCTGAAACTCACAGAGGAACAAATTGAGCGATTGGTCATCCGTGGTTTCCGTAACTTAGGTACGCGTGCGAACCTTACGAAAGAGGCGCAATACCTGCGTTGGCCAGAGGAGCTGCCGGATATCGTCATTCACACTGCCATTCCCAAGCATACGACAGAGAATGTTCTTGTGATCGAAGGAACGGCGAAGGGTGCGGAGTATGTATATATGGCAGGGTGTCGTCACTATCGAGTGCGTGTGAGTCCGGATGGCAGTTTTACTATGCGTGCTCCTCTGAAAACGGGAGAAACGAACTCTATCCGCCTCATGAGCTTGTGCCGGGTCGAGAGTCCGGAGACTAAAGATGAAGAAAATGAAACGCAGCACTGGATCCGCAGTACGCAAGAAGTGTTTAAAGTGCGGCAAACCGGGACGCCGGATGACATTGAGGAACTAGTGCGCTACCTAAACGGTATGGGTGATGAATTGATGAAGGAGATCCAGACCGAACCTCATAAGACTCTATTCTATGTGGACCAATTCGAGCACTTCCTGATTAAGAAATTCAGTCGGTCATTCGAAGAAGGAAAAAGGTACGTGAATTCTTTGATGCGCAAACATCGGAGCAAATTCATGCAGAATATCTTGGGTAAGGTCCTGGTGAACTTCCAGGAAATCAACGAGATGACATTCCCAGGAGTGCATCCTGAACGGCAACCGTACTTCTTCCAGAAATTCTGTATCCGCCTTATTCTGAAAAAAATAAGAGAAGTGGAAATACAAAATTCTGCTAAGAAGGGGGCAGAAGCCCAGGAACAGCAAGGAGTAGCGGGATTCATTATTGCGAACGCGCCTGGAACAGGAAAAACGAGTATCGTGCTCATCGCTCTCAATGGAGAGAAAATGTGCATTGTTGCTCCCAATGCAGTAGTGAGTGGCTGGGAAGAGGAAGCACACGAATGTCTGACCGATCCTGACCTGATCGTACTGAGAGAAATGACTGTTTCCAAGCGGAAAGATCTGTTAGAGAAGAACGCAGAGAGTCACCGCGTTATGAACCGCGAATTCTTGCGAGACCTGGGAGATGCCGAGCGTTTTTCCCTCGCATCGGGTCCGGACTTCGTTGTGGTGACGGACGAAGGACATAGCTTAACCCACGACTCTCTACAGACGCAGGGCACATTAAAACTTCCCCGAAAATTTCTGCTCGTCGTCACTGCTTCCCCGGCCAAAGACCCGGAAACACTCTGCCGTCTGCTCACTCATTTTTATCCTGGCGATAAACGATTTTCCAGCACAAAAGCATTTGCAGAAGCCTTTCCTTCCGATGATCCTAAGGAGTTACGCAAGCTCCGCCTTCTCCTGGAAAAACACATGGTGCGTTTTACGGAGGACGATGTGATGGAATTGATGGATCCTACTTTGCCAGCTGAAGAACAGAAACACCGGCTCCCTGCCAAGGAATATGTAGATCCCTACAAGGGACTTGGGAGCTTCACTATGCACCCAAAACAAGCACATGCGATCTATGAGCTCTTTTTGAACTACCCCAAGTGGTATGCCACATACGGTCATAACTTCCCAAAGAAAAAAGACATAATTGCGAAGTTGGACAACTTGTACACCGGCGACCAAATGACAAAGAAACATGCCATGCGCCAAATCATCAACAATCCCAGCTTTGTGGGAGTGACTGACTGCGATCCAAAAGCGGAGAAAGTGCGGGAAATCATCGCCGAGTGCGATCAGGAAGGGCGTCCGCCTGTAGTCTTCTGCGCTTACAACTCACAAACCGACAAGTATGCGTCGATGCTGGCCGACCGCGATCCGGCCATGTATACGGGGTTGGAAACCCTGCGATCGAAAAAATTCAAGCGCGGTCCTGATGGCAATCCTCTCCACTTCAAGCATGCCGAACGTAAAGCGCAGGGAAAGCGCAACTGGGAGTTCGACACGAAAACGGGCGAACTCAACGTGGCGACAGCAGAGGACAAAAACAGCGAGCCCATGCATATTCTCGATTATCACCGCCTGCGCTTCCAAAACGCCAAGAGCTGCCAGGCACTCGTGGCGACCTATAAAGCTGGTTCTGAAGGAACGACGTTCACGAGAGGCAAAGCCATTATTCGTGACGATCTAGAGGAAGATTATCTGATGCGTTATCAAACAGATGGCCGCATCCGGCGCATTGACCACAAATATCCCACTCATACTTCCGTGAAGTACTACTCACTAATAAGCACGTATCCGGAGGAATTTCTGGAGGAGATGAAACAAAGATGGGTCGTGAAGCAGGAAGACGGGACATATAAGGAATTTTTGGATAAAGACGAAGCTGATGAAGAAGCCGTAAAACTCGATACCAAAGCACAAACAGCGTTTAAGGCTTTCTTCGAACAGGGAACGTGGGATCAAGTTCATCACGAAAACCTCCAAACACAGCAGGAAATCTTCCAAATCATCAATGATGGTATTGGAGATTCGTCGTTATTGAAGATAGATCAGAGCAAGTTTAAGGGATTCAATAGCGGAACTGGCAATACGGTATGATGTCATCCATGCGCCGCACTTCTCTCCTTATCCTCTGGCTGATGTCCGATATTGTTCTGTTTATCGCCTCTTTTGTACTGGCCTATTTTTTGCGGGTGGGATGGATCCTTTCATCTGATCTCCCCTTGCAGAAGTTCATGATCTCCGTGGCATTAAGTGCAATCCCCTGGCTGTGCGTGCTCATCACTACCAGAGCGTTTGCACTCACCAGGAATCAAGCAGATCCACGCAACCTCGCCTACATCATCTATTCATCCGTGGTAGGAGTGGCATTTGTGGCCCTTTGTTACTTTTTCCTCTTCCAAGGAATATTCAGCCGCATGCTGATTATTTTTGCACTCGTGTTTACCACTGCCTTCACGTGGCTCTGGCACTGCATTTTTGATCAGTTTCAACGCAGAAACCTACGCAGCTCTCCCCCTGCTTTCCCTACACTCATTGTGGGAATCACACGTGAATCAAAAAAATTAATTGCGCTGATGGAAAAACGCAAAAGTCCTCTCTGTCCTGTAGCAATACTGGACGGCAGAGGTGCGAAAGAAACGGAGATAGAAGGAGTGCCTGTGCTTGGGAAACTGAATAAATTGGAAGATGTGCTACAAGAAAAAAAGATCACGCACATGATCCAGTGCAGCGATATCGAGCAGTCGATTAACTTGCTAGGAGTCTGCCGCTCTCATGGCATCACCTACATGCTGCTGCCGTCTGTTCTGGGAATTGTTGAAAAAGACGAAAAAATTGAATCTATCGAGGGCAGGCCAGTGACGATGGTCACGCCACCTCAAAAAGGATGGCAGTGGTTCTTTCAATAAAGATTCCTATGCATGCCTTCATCCTCGCCGGCGGTTTTGCCACTCGCTTGTGGCCTCTTACCGAAAAACGTGCAAAGCCACTGCTTCCGCTAGCAGGAAAACCTCTGCTTACACATCTCTTGGAAAAAATTCCACGGGATATTCCAGTCACCGTCAGCACCAATGCAGCTTTCGCGGATGGTTTTAGCGCATGGCAAAAGATGATCGATCGTCCCACAGATTTAATAATCGAAGGAACGAAGTCTGATGATCATAAATTAGGAGCTTTGGGCGCACTGAGTGCATGGATAACACAGCAAAAGATCGATGACGACATTCTGCTTCTCACCGGAGATAACTATTTAGGATTCTCCATGGATGCATTCTTAAAGCTCTTCCAAGGAAATCCCCTTCTTGCTGCTCATGATATTGGCGATCCCGTGAAAGCTTCTCAATTCGGCACGGTCATCATAGAGTCCTCTCTCCCTCCTCTCACGCACACTAAAAACCAACACACAGAACAAAAAAATGAACATGGAGTGGAAGAGGGTGGCGCGAAGCGCCGGGTGAGGGCCTTTGAAGAAAAACCAAAAGAACCTAAAACAACTCTTGTAAGCACTGGCTGTT
>CAZJPS010000001.1:1262-42391 GCA_964548055.1 uncultured Candidatus Peribacteria bacterium | reverse complement strand
CTCCGGTCGCAGATAATTCTATTCTACGAACGTGAATGTCGTTTTGAATTCTGGTGCCGTGGAGAAGACTTGGATTCGTCTCGCGCTTTGCGCTCGCTCACCACAGGCTTCTCGTCTTCTCCGGTCGCAGATAATTCTATTCTACGAACGTGAATGTCGTTTTGAATTCTGGTGCCGTGGAGAAGACTCGAACTTCCACAGGATTGCTCCTACACGCCCCTCAAGCGTGCGCGTCTACCAATTTCGCCACCACGGCATGGGATGAGCGACGGCTGCAGAATACTCTGTAGCCAAGAGGTATCAGAGTGTAGCAATTATAAAACAAGGCGCAAAGACGTTATGCAGCCTTCTGAGTTCTTTGTGCTCCTGCTTAGTCTTTGCCGTATACCACTTTCACCACCCCAAGCCACCTCTCTCCAGGCCCTGATGTGTATCTTTTTGCATCTTCCAGTGTGGGGAATCTGTCTCCATAGCTACGCATCCATACTTCCTTAAACTGTTCAAAGCTCTCATCTGTACTGTTAAAGGTGAGGGCTCCGTATTTGCCATTCTGAAAACCAAAGATGCCGTGGCAGTTATTTTTGCTGAGCGCAGTACCCGCCGTGCATCCGCTTGTTTCCGCAAACGAAACCGCAACTGCTAGCCTATCCAAATCTACATTTTTGGCCACAAGCTTCTTTTTTGGAGGGCAATAATCCTTTTCTCCCGATGTGCACAGGGCGGTTCGAATACGGCTGGCAGCCAGGTGCAGGTGGGCTTGCTGGCGCGACCCTGTTTCTTCGTTGTTTTTCCACCGCGTCTGTAGGCCTTCAAGCTCCCTTTTTAGCGTTTCTGTATCCGCTGGGGCATACGATGGGGGAGGTGACTGCAGTTCTGCTATTTGGCTGTTAAACACAAGAACTGGGCCGCCAAGGGCACTTGTGGCAACAAACGAGAGCAAGAGGAGGCTTGGCCTGGTCATCCGTTCAGAGGGGAAAATTGTGAGGCAGGCAAAAAAGAAAATGGGGGACATAATATAGAAGATATTGATATATATCAAATCAAAATATTAATTTGTCAAGCCCAGGATAGATGTACCACCCACGCTCACGACGCAGTTTTTACTAGTGAATGTACGGCTTTTTCCCCGCTCTGTAGTGCACCTGTTACAGTGCTGGCCTCTGGTGAATCAATGTAGGCTTCACCTGCAAATACCATTCTTCCATCAATGTCTTCAGAAAGAATTCTGCGCGCTTCTTGATTCCCTCTTTTGTACGAATATCCGGTGCGTTTCCACATCATATTATTCCATGCCACACGTTGCACTTTCGTAATCAGATTCTTGAAAGACATGCCAAATATTTCCATTAATTCTTGTACTACTTTTTCTGTGGCAATTTCTAGCGGCAGTTTTTGTAATTCTCGTGATGGCTTTCCACCAATGTAACAGGTGAGTGAAGGAGGATGCGTTTCGTTTGGCCATAGTATGGGCGCATGTGGCTGATCGGTGCGCAACACAAGCATGTCACTCGGCCAACAACGCTTTTGAAGCGTAAAAATTATTTTGCAGATCATTGCATTTCCCAGTTGTTCTATTGCGTTTTGCACCCGATCTGGAAGTGAAGGTGTGAAGAGTATTTTTCCTTTTTGCAGTATTCCAAGAGGGGCCGTAACAATTGCTTTCTGTACTTCAAATGTTCCTTGTGATGTGTGGAATTGAATGGGGTGTGTAGACCAATCAATGTGATGAACAGGGCAGTGAGGGTAAATATTCAGTCCCTGCGCCATGCGCAATGGCAGTGCTGAAAATCCTTCCTTAATTCGATAATTATTTCCATCGAATGTGCTTTGTTCCAATAAGTTATTTGCACTCATAAGTTCTATGGGAGCTCCGTATTCCGCTTGTATGGAATTTTGTATTATTTCCAATTTTCCATCTCCCATTTGTTTAAGAAGAGATGTATCCATTTTTGGAATATATGTATCCATAAATCCCTGAATGGAAATATGTTGTAAGCGTGCATTATTTTTAATGAGGGAGCTAATTTTATGAATGAGTTGAATAATCGTTAGTCCATTCTTTCCCTCGCGTTCAATTCCTTTTTTTAGTTGGGTACTGCATGTGTATGCCCCAGATTCTTCGTCGTACGGCACTGCCGTAAGCCCGTGTTCATGAATGACAGGGAGAAGCTTCGTACCATGAGCCAATTCAGCTCCCAATTGAACTCCATTTTCTCCACCCAAAATTCTTCCACCAAGCGCGTGAGCTTCAAAGAGAACAGAATCAATGCCTTTTCTTTTAAGGGCATGAGCAGCACTCAACCCTGCCATTCCTCCGCCCACTATTCCAAATTCGTAAGAAGTCTTCATAGGGGAAGTTTCCATTCTACTCTTTACCATTTGTATCAAAAATTATTTTAGTCTCTCCGTGCAGTCACTGTATAGGTAAAAATATGAGGATCACGGTCATACGGATAATTTTGAATGTACGATGGAAGAGATGCTGTATTTTTTAGTTCAGATTTTTTTCCATGATGCTTAAATCCTGATTTTGTAAAAAGATCCGATAAATTTGGGTCCGTACTTAAGGAAAATATTTTACAATCTCCAAACGCATTTTGATACATTGTGGAAGCCTTATTTTTTGCTGCAGCTATCAAATGCGGTCCCACACCATTCCCCGCATATCCAGACCATAAAATGGAAAGTTCCAGCCAATTATCTTCGTGTTCCATAAGGGAAAAACCTCCAATAGGTGAACTATGTATGCGCAGCATGTAGTAATTGCCTTTTTCCTTCTGCAGCTCTTCGTGCGAACGCGGCCGAAAGCGCTTGGTGTGAACGTGTTCCGCGTACATATCTTCAAATATTTTTTCTTCTACTGGTCGCAAGGGGCTACAAAAAAGTTGTTTTGAATCTACGAAGAGTGTGCCACTGCCTTTCCAGCTTTCAATTTCTGTTTGCAAGTTTTCAGCGCTGGTAACGGCTATTTTCCCTGCAATGGGTAAAAACGACGCTATTTCTTGCAGCTCTTCATGTGTACTCCCTTTTGCATGTATACGCGGGTGATTGTTCTTTAAAATTTCTTGAATTCCATGTTCGAGAATAAGTGGGACTACGTTTCCTCCATTGTCGATAAGGCCTCCAGCAGGAGATAAAAAAATAATATCGTGAATTCTATCTCGGTAATCAAGAATAAGATTTTTTGCAATGTCGTTTGGTTTTGAGTGCACGTGCACGCCTTTGGCAGTTCCCACAAAGCCTACGGCAGTGATAAGCGACGAGGTGGGAATGGTAATTTTTCGCGGTTTCACTCTATGTTTCAGTCCATCTTGGAAGATGCATTCAATATCTTTAGGTTCCACTACATGGATTTTTGGAAATGCTTCTGTGAGTTGTTTTTGAATGGAGGCCGCCGCAGGTAATACGGCATCATTCATATATATCGGGCTTACAGCTGCAAACGTATCTGTTACTCGTTTTTGCGTAGGGTGCTTGTTATTCCACAGTGCATCTATATGCGCATTTCCACCGTACGCGAGAATAATATGGATGCCGTCCCGCGTAAGGCTTGTAACAGTCTCTGCAAGTTTTGCAAAAGAATCACCTTGTAATTCTGTGCTGCCAATTCGTATGAGTAGCTCTTTTTGGTGATACAGCTCTCTATATGCCTGGGCCGATCCATATTCTACATTCGGTATGGACGGCACTATAGGGGAAAAAATACAGAGATCAATTTTTCTCCTCCAACAATTTTTTGAATGATTCTTCGTTGATGATTGTTACTCCAAGTTTGGTTGCGTCCTCTAACTTGCTCCCAGCCTCCTCCCCCGCCAGCACGTAGTCTGTTTTTTTACTTACTGCGCTGCTTACTTTTCCGCCTCTATCTTTAATCATGGCTCTCGCCTGTTCCCTACTTAAAGTAGGTAATGTTCCCGTGAGTACGAATATTTTTCCCGCAAATATTTGCGGAGCAGTGCTTCCAGCCGTTTGCAACGCCACTACACCAGCAGCTTCGAGCTTTTGCATAATTTCTGCATTGTTCGCATTTGAGAACCATTCGTACAATGAGCTCGCATTAATATTGCCCACCCCATGAAGTGCGCTCAGCTGTTCTACTCCCATTTCTTGCACCGTTTTTGTTATATCGGTGGGTGCAATGCCTACTACACGAATTTCCGTTTCTTCTGGGCCAAAAAGTGATAATGCTCCGGATTCAATACTGCGCTCTTTCACGGTGAGCTGGCGGACGGGCCACGCAATGCGGCGCGCAAACAACTCCGCAGTTTCGCGCCCCACGTGGCGGATGCCTAATGCAAACAGCAAACGTTCTATTGGAACGCGCTTGGAGCGTTCAATATTTTTCATTGCATTCTGGGTTTTCAATTCCTTAAACAGCGGTAACTGTAAAAAATCTTCTTGTGTCAGTGAAAAAATATCAGCGGGATCATCTACAAATCCTCCCTCTATCAGGGCTTCAATTGTTTCCTTTCCCATTCCTTCAATATTGAAGGCATAGCGCGATACAAAGTGTTCCATGCGCTCTTGTTCTTGCGCGGTGCAGCGTGGATTTGGGCAACGATGTGCCACCTCTCCTTCCTCACGTATTAATTCTGTTCCGCAGCTTGGGCAATTTTTAGGAAAGCGGAATGGTTTTGCTCCTTCGGGGCGCAGGTTTTCCATCACCCTCACTACTTCCGGAATAATGTCGCCTGCTTTACGCACGACCACGGTGTCGCCAATACGTACGTCTTGGCGAATGATTTCATCCTCATTATGGAGTGTTGCGCGCGTGACGGTTGTTCCTGCCAGCTGTGTGGGTGTTAGGTGTGCCACTGGGGTAATGGCTCCCGTTCGGCCCACCTGTAAAACAACATCCAAAATTTGTGCAGTTTTTTCTTCTGCTGGGAATTTATATGCGCGTGCCCACCGTGGAGCTTTCGCCGTGGAACCTAAATCTTTTTGGGTCCTGCGATCGTTTATTTTAAGAACAATGCCATCAATATCAAACGGAAGCGCATCTCGTTCCTTTTTTACGCGCTCATACTGAGTTTGAATCTGTGCAAGCGATTGTACGAGTGTAAATTTTTTATAGATTGGCAGTCCCAGCGTCAGCAAAAATTCCATCATTTCCTTTTGGGTTTTTATGCCAATTGCTTCTGTAGTTTCTGTATCTAAACTGTAGCAAAGCATACGCAAATCCCTATCAGCGGCTGCCTTTGGATCTAATTGCCGTACCGTTCCTGCAGCTGCATTGCGTGGGTTTGCAAATTGTTCATCTTCATCCAAATCTTTATTCACTTTCTGGAGCGCCGCTTTTGTCATGTACACTTCGCCTCCAATTTCTATAAATCTCGGCAGCTCTTTTTCTGATGTTTCAATATGCAGTGAAAGCGGAATGCTTTCTATTGTTCTTACTGTATGTGTCACATCCTCACCTTCAATTCCATTTCCACGGGTGAGCGCGCGTGTGTAACGAAACGTGTGTCCATCTTTTTCTGAGGTGTCGCGTTCGTACAACAGAGAAATATTCAGGCCATCAATTTTTAATTCACATAGAATTTCAAATTCTTTCTCCGGCTGGCCCAAAAATCGTCTCATCAAATCTATCCACTCTTCTAGGTCTGCTTGGCTGAACGCATCGGTTAAAGATTCCTTGGGATGCAGGTGTTTCACCTTTGGCAGCCTGCCATCCAGAGGCGCACCTACGCGTTGGGTAGGGGAATCGGGCGTTATAAAATCGGGAAACTTTTTTTCCAGCGCAATCAGTTCTTGCTTGAGGGAATCACGCACATCCTCCGATACATCCGATGAATCTTCTATAAAATATGCGCGATTCAGCCTCCAGATTTCCTGCCGCAGTTTTATAATCCGCTGCTGTGCTTCTTTCTTATCCATACGGTTATCCTACCGTTTGCAGCTACGTATGTCAGGAGCTGCTAAAATGATCGCGTGATTCCTTTGCGCCTTCTTCAACACATTGTCGTCTTTTCTTTTCTTCTTGTGACGCTCGTTGCGTTCGTATTTACCATGTGTAAGGTATTTATCCCTGTGGTTCCGTATTCATTCATGTACTGGAGTTACGGCATGATGGCGCCGTATCAAGGAGATACCGATTGGAACGGAGACGTATTGGCGGAAGGACAGTTGCCTAATGGCACTTGGCATGTTGTATCTTTGGATCCGTATCTTCCCTACGGCAGTGGCGAAAAAAATGTGCGAAAGTTTTTACGGACCTATCAAAAGCTGGGGCCACTGGGTCACCGAGAAAAATTTACTCAGTGGGCATTGCTTCTTTTGGGTCATGAGCGTGCGCAGGGAAGAAACTATCAGGCTATTCGCTTCACATTCGAGAAGTGGCCCAGATCCACTGGAGGGTTCGAATTTTTGCGTCGGTCACCGTTTGTAGAAAAGCAATATATTACTGAAGTGCGCTTATGACATGTTCATTCTCTACATTTCGCGCATGGTGGTCGAACTGGTTCTTTCGCACGTGTCCCCCTCACGTGCTTGCAATCTTCCGTATCGCCTTCGGAGGGTTTCTTGTTTTGTATTGGGGATTACAGATCCCCTTTGTTGCCATGTTGTATTCCAAGCAGGGTCTTTTATTGCCCCTGTTTACTCCCAGTACTTTTTGGACACTTGTATTCACGCCGCCGCCTGTGTGGGTAGCGCAGCTTCTATTTTGGTCATTCCTCCTCAGCCTTTTGCTGTTCACACTTGGCGCATGGACGCGCGTAAGTGCGGGCGTTGCATTCCTGTTGTATGTGTATTACTGGATTTTGTCGCTTCATCTTTTTGCTACCTCTTTCGATCGCCTCTTTCTGTTCATTCTCCTTGTTCTTGTTTTCAGTGGATGCGGGTGTACGTTTTCCTTCGATATGTTTAGGAAGCGCGGGTCCATATGTGCATGGGAGCCTATAAGCATTCTGCCGCAGCGACTTATCTCTTTACAGATTGCTGCAACATATTTGGGAGTGGGATGGCAGAAGCTCGTACTGAAGGATTGGCAGAGTGGGGAAGTAATCGCATGGGGATTTGTGGGCAGATGGGCTACTCCACTTGCCTGGTGGGTTGCGAGGCTGAATTTCCCCATGTGGCTGTTCGATGGGATGAATGCAATTGTGAAGGCCTTTGAAATCACCATGCCCTTTGGGCTCTGGACACGCTTTCGCTGGTGGTTCTTTTTGGGTGGAGCACTCTTCCATACTATTATTACGCTCACCCTACGTATTTGGTGGTTCATGGTGCTCATTCCAGCGTATATCATTTATTTTGAGCCGGAGGAATTCTATGGGTTTTTGAAAAAGAAATTGGGAAGCAGGATTCGCTAATGGTTTTTTAGAGATCTGTGGAACTTTTTCGTAAAAAAAGCCCGAACGTATCGTCATCGTATTTTTGGTGACAATTGGTTTCTGAGGATACCTCAGCTCTATAACTGTCTATTTCTTTGCTCAAACTGCCCAATATCCGGTTGCCCAACCCTACAACTCCTTCCTGTCAATTTCATTCCATTGCTTTCGTAGCTGGATTTTGAAAGATTCACGCATATGCCAGTCTCACAAGACATCCGCCAACAACTTCTGAAGATCGATGAGCAACTAATCGATATTCTCGCCGAGCGCGTGAACATCTGCCAGAAAGCCATGGAAGAGGATGAAGATGCCTTCAATCCCGCTACCCAAGCTGAAATTATCAGTGATTGGGAAGCTGCCGCCGATGAGCGAGGGCTCAATGTCGTCACCATGAATCACCTTTGTAAGCAGGTGCTGCGCTTGTGCCAAAGCTCTCAGGAATAGCGTTTTTACATTATCGGCGTCTATTGAGAAAATAGCTGAAAAGTGCTATTATATTCAGATGGATAAAAATTCAGTACTACAGGTACTAGCACATGCCAGCGAGCTTGGTGCATCAGATGTGCATATTGCTGTTGGCTCTCCTATTTTTTACCGCATTCATGGTGAGCTTTTACCGCAAACAAAGCAGTTGCTTACTGCCGCTCACACGGAGCAATTTGTAAAAGCCCTCCTTACAGATTCGCAGGTAAAAAGATTTGTAGAGCAGAAAGGATTAGATTCCTCCTATTCACTGAAGAATGGAGTGCGTTTGCGCTTAAACTGCATGTTCGAGCGCGAAAATATGAGCTTGTCTGCTCGCATTATTCCTATGGATATTCCCCTGCCAAACGCGCTTGGTCTGGAGGAACTTCTGGATAAATTCCGTAACATGCGCCAGGGCCTTATCCTGTTTACCGGTCCTACCGGAACAGGAAAATCCACGTCTCTTGCATCACTTATTCGCACGCTGAGCATTGAGCGATCGTTGAATATCGTCACTCTCGAGGATCCTATTGAATTCCTTTTCCCTCAGGGCAAAGGCATTATTCGCCAGCGTCAGTACGGCGAAGATTTCCTTTCGTTCCCAGATGGTCTTAAGTACGTGCTGCGCCAAGATCCAGATATTGTCATGGTGGGTGAAATGCGTGATCCAGAAACGATTGCAGCAGCCCTCACTCTTGCAGAAACAGGTCACCTTATTTTTGCCACTCTCCACACGCCTAACACTATCCAAACCATCGATCGTATCATCGATGTATTTCCTCCACATCAGCAAAGCCAGGTGCGCACACAGCTCTCTTTCTCTTTGCGTGCTGTAGTGGCACAGCGCTTGCTCCCCAAAGTAGGGGGCGGCCGCGCTGCTGTGCGCGAGGTGCTTATAAATACACCTGCTGTAGCCAACATCATCCGCGATAGCCGTCTGCAGGAACTTAAATCAGTACTGCAAACCAGCGAACCAGAAGGTATGTACACCTTCGAGAAGGGTGCTCAGAAGCTGTTAAAGGAGGAACTTATCAGTAAAGAAACATACGATTTTGCAGTGAGTGTGCTGTAAAGACAGGTGTGTTCTGCCAGGAAAAGAACGGTTTTTTTGGCTTGTATAAGATAAAAATGAACATTGCCGCGCACTGTATTCATACTCACCTCTAGATATGAGTCTGGTACTTCACATTTTAAATTTTCATTGTGTATTTACACATTATCCTTTTGCTGTAGAATGCGGATTTGTCATGAACACATTGCCCTCCAGCATTGAATCATATTTGGAAGAAGCGGGTTTTACCGTTCTTGAGGTGCTTATTTTAAAACGTCTGTTAGAGGAAGAAGCTCTAACGGTTCGTGAAATAGCATCCAAAACGGGAAAAAGTTCAGGTGCGATTGATCAGGCAATGCGGAGGCTCCTTCAGAAAAATATTGTTACCAAAGAGCAGATTAACGGAACGTGGAAGTACACCCTTCATTCTCTGAAGGCTGTATCTCAGTGGATGATGGAAGATATGAAAGAAAAGCGTGAAGCCATGACACGTCGCCATCAGAATTTTGAGTCTTTTTTAACGACTCTCGAGCTAGACAAAAAGCGGCCTGACATTGAGTACTTTGATGGCGATGAAGGCATGAAGCGTGCCTACATGAGTATTTTAGGGTACGCCAAAGAAACACTTCACTACATGCCGGTCATCTGTGCCATTGAGGATGATCCTCTGCGCGATTTCCGCGTGGAATACTTCCGCGAGCGCCGCCGCAAAGGCGTCTTCTCCCGCGTGATTGCTCATAACACCTCACTCGGTCGCCGGTACCAATCGCGTGATCCTTTTGAGTATCGCCAAACAGTTCTTGTGCCTGAAGACCAATACCCATTCACTTTTGAGAAAGTGATTGCCGGCGATATGATCGCCTGTTTTAATTTTACAGAAAAACGTGCGTCGCTTATTCACTATCCTGAACTTGCTTCCATGGAGCGCGGGATTTTTGAGGGGATTTGGAAGAAGGGAATGGGTGAAACTCAAAAAGATTCTTTGGTAGATGTAGTACCTGTTCCTACACCTGCAAAAGCGCCCACTGTTCCACTCCGTACAAGAACTTTTTCACGTCTGAGAGAATTTTTTCTGAGCAGGGAAAGTATAATTACATTTGCGATTTTGGGAGTATTTGCAGCAGCTGCCACATACGGGCTCTATCGATATGCCTCTAACCTCAATTTGCAACGAATGAAAGATACGGTGAAATCAGTTGTTGCCACTGGAGTATTTCAATTTGATGCTACTGATTTGAATGTGCTACAAACGGAAGAAGACTACAAGCGTCCAGAATGGGCTAAAGTTGTAAATCAACTCAAGGAAATCCGAATCAATAATAAAAACATCATTTACACATACATATTACGCAAATCACCAACAAATCCTAAGGAAATGGTTTTTGTGTCTGACTCACATTCTTTGAATCCCTACGCAAATTCAGATGATGATCCTTTTAATGATGTAAATGTTTTTGATACAGAAACACCAAACGGATCAAGTGTTCTTGCTTGGCCTGGACAACCGTATCCGTCTGTACCAAAAGAGGCTTATCTTGGATACGAAGGACCAATTGCTACTGAGGGGGCGTATGAAGATATTTGGGGGAAATTTATTTCTGGTTATGCACCCATAAAAGATAATAATGGACAGGTAGTAGCAGTGTTAGCGGTGGATATGAGTACAGGAAAACTGAGTGAGTTTACTATGGCGTCATTTACTCCTTTAATTTGGTTTCTCGTTATCTTTTTTGCATTTATTCTAGTGCGCTTGGCAGCATTTAATAGGTCACTTTTACAAGAAGTGTGGGAGGTTTTTCAGATGCGTCAGGTACTCATCACAATTTTATTCTGTACGGAACTTTCCTTTTTTCTCACGTTTGGTATTTATAAATACACGCTAAATTTAATTAAAGATGAAATTGGTACAAATTTGGTTCCAGTTGTTTCTTCCGTGGCAAAACAGATTGACCCGCAAATATTAAAAGATCTACGTTTTGCAAGAGATATGAAAAGCGAGAATTATCAAAAAGTTTTTCAAATATTAAATAAAATGCGCAATGAACACAGCCGTATTAAATTTGCATATATATTGAGATTAGTTCAGCCTCCCAGGTTATGGGAATTTGTTGCAGATGCGGATTCTAATTATAATCTTTCATTTTATAAAGACTATAATGGTAACGGTGAGTTGGGCGAGGAGGCCGATGAGAATGTGGCTCCTGGGGTAAGATACTATGTTACAGATAATTCATTTCTAACTGCTTTCAAAGAACAGCATTCCTCTAGCAGTTTCGATACTGATCAATGGGGAACTACATTATCCGTTACAGCTCCTATTGAAGGTGGTACTGATCCAGTAATATTGGCAGTAGGGGTTGATGTCTCTGTTGTTGTACGTGAGACAAATAATAATTTTACTTTTTGGATTTGGTTTTTAGGGTTCTTTTCTTTTCTTATTGTTATTCGTCTAGCTTTACATAAGATATAAGTTAATCTTCTAGAAGAATGAATGCGACAATTGCGAACATTAGACCAAATATTTGTTTTATCGAAAGGCTATCTTTAAAATAAAAAACACCTATTAATATTGCTCCTGTTAATAATATTAAATTAACCAATGCTGAGCTAACAGATAAATTTTCAATTTTATTTAGATATGCAAAAGAAATGTATCCTAAGGGGGGAAAAAGAAAAATTAGGAACAAAGAAAAAATATTATTATTTTTGCCCCAATCTGCACTTATTGCGTCTGAAAGGATAAAGATTGATGCTGATACAATAACAAGAAGCCATTTCATATTTTTAATTGGCTAGTAATAAAAATTTACTTAGTGTAAGTATACACAAATATTCTCTTTTTAGTTCTTTTATGTGTATTCTATAGTAACAATGTTATCTAAGCGAAAATCACAAAAAAGGCAGATTACAAAAGTTTATGAAAAAAACCGCCATGGATTTTTTGATTTTAAGCATTTACCAAGTTTTGCTAAAAATTATTTACGCACCTTTTATTCTGAGGAACCTACTCAAGATGAAATAGAGGTAATCAAGTTTCTTACTCGTTATTATCCACTTATTAAAGGTTTTAAAGATATGATTGAAATAGGTTGTGGTCCTACACTACACCATATTTTGCCACTCAATGGTTTTGTATCTGAGATACATTTAGCTGATTATTTAGATGAAAATTTACACGAAATAGATCTTTGGCGTAAAAAAAATCCAATAGCACATAATTGGAATAAATTTACAGAGTTATCTTTGCGAATGGAAGGCAGGGATTTTAGGAAAAGATCGATTTCATTGAGAGAAAATTTAATCAGGAAGAAAATTAAGAAAATTGGTAAATGTGACTTAAAAAAAGACAGAGTTTTGACATGGAGAAGAACTTACGAAGCCGTAGGCTGTTTTTACTGTACTGAAGAAGTTGGAATTAATACTCTCAAATGGGAAAAAGTAATGAAAAGACTTAGTTTGTTGGTAAAACCAGGAGGATTTCTTTTTATGGCGGCGTTGAGGGAAACAGATTTTTACTGTGTTCTTTCAGAAGATGGTTACTATCATAAATTGCCATGTGCTTATCTTACTGAAACTGACTTTAGAAGAGTGTTACCGAAACTAGGCTTTGACATGAGTCATACTATTATTAAAACAGCAAAAATTAAAGGACAGGAAGCAGAAGGCGTTACTAGTGTGATTTTGATTGCTGCAAAAAAACAAATTAGGTCCTAGTTTTTATTCCTTCTTAGGGAGATTAAATGGTAAATCGATAAAGAATGTAGTTCCTTTTCCTTCAATACTTTCAAACCAAATTTGCCCACCTTGAGATTCCACTGCTCCTTTTGCTACGTATAACCCAAATCCGTTACCGGCCACTCCATTACGTACGTTACTTGCGCGATAAAGTTTTTTAAAAATATTTGTTTGATCTATTTTTGGAATGCCACATCCTGTATCAGATATAATAAAGTGAAGTTTAGTGTCTAGACTAACTTTAAACGTGACGCTCCCACCTTTCGAAGTATATTTTATTGCATTTGTGAGTAGATTTTCTATCGTCATTCGGGTGAGCCTTTTATCTAAGAGCATTTCAGGAATTTGATTTGGTATATTAATCTTGAAAAGTATTTCTCCTTCTTTAGCTTTAGGTGATACAACATCCAAAATTTCTTTTAAGAAGTTATTTACATTTAATGGTTGAGATTCAACATTCATGCGACCTAATTGAATTCGAGAAACATCTAAAATCATGCTAACTAAATCAGAAAGTGTATTTGTCACACCCTGCAAGGTTGCCAAAGTTTCCTTTTGTTCTTCATCCAGATTTTTAGCATCTTTATCGTTTAGTAATTCTAAATACCATTTTATAGCTGTTATAGGAGCTGCTAGCTGATGACTAACGATTCCCAAAAGTTCATCTTTCTGCCGATCAAGCTCTGCCATTAATTCAACTCTTCTGTTCCAAATTCGAATTAATATTGTTGCTAAAACAAATATTATTAATATAAGGATAAAAATGAAGCTAAGAAAAGGCAGAAAAGTTTGTCTTGTAATACTGAAGAAATCATCAGCCTTCATATCAACTGCCATGACTGCAACTGTTTCACCGCTGTCATTTTTTATTGGTGCATATCCTACAATCTCAATACCCCACTGATCTTGTATCAATTCACGGCTGGTTATTGGTCCTGAATAAGCTTCAAAAGCTTCTTGAGGAGGATCTTCATATTCTTGTCCTGGCCATTGTAGTAAATCTGCATCATCAATTTTACCATCTCCACTTATATCAATCTTTGCATAAGGATTTATTGAGTGTGAATCTGATACGAAAACCATTTTTGCAGGATCTCTTTTATCTTTTCGAATTATATATGCAAATAAAACATTGTCGTTATTTAGTCTAATTTTCTTTAATTGATTTACTACTTTTGCCCAATTCGGCTTCTTCCAATCTTCTTCTGTTTGTAATTCTTGTAAGTCTTCTGCAGAAAATTGTACTGCGGCTGTTCTGGCTACTGAAATAAGTCTTTGCCTTAAATTCTGAGTTAAAAGGTTAACTGTATGCTGATATAACACCCATGAAATTAGAATAGTGATAACCACAGAAATTATCACTGTGGCCAAGCCAACCATGCTAATCTTTGTGGGGGAGTTGGTTTTAGTCATACCTCTTTAGAATTATAGCATTTTTTTATATAAA
The DNA here is from genome assembly GCA_964548055.1 of uncultured Candidatus Peribacteria bacterium. GTDB lineage: Bacteria > Patescibacteriota > Gracilibacteria > Peribacterales > Peribacteraceae > CAZJPS01. Next base: position 28,359 of record CAZJPS010000001.1, on the reverse strand, counting down.
TATCTACCCAATTTTATTCTAAAATTACTACACTATAAGCTTTACTCTGTATTAATTAATCGCTTATAATTATATCTATGGAGCTGAATAAGAGATATGGAATGGAATTAATCATTGATATGCATAAATGTGATGTAAGCCTCTTTAATCAAGAAAAAATTGGCAGATATTTTGTTGAATTATGTGATTTAATTGAGATGAAAAGACATGGTGAACCTTTATTTTGGGAAGATCATTGTGATATACCTCATTTGTGTGGAACTTCTGCAATCCAATTTATAGAGACTAGTAATGTGGTTATTCATACACTTAATATTCTTGAGGCAGTTTATATAAATATTTTTTCTTGCAAAACTTTTAAAGAGGAAGATGCAATTTCTTTTTCCAAAGAGTATTTTGGGGCTCAAGAAATTTCTTTTAAAGTATTTGATAGAATATGAGAACGGTCTTTTTAGATTTCTTTGCGAATCTTGTTTCTTTTAGATTTAACACCACGCCCAATACTTTCTGTTAATAAACCTCAAGTAGCGACCAAAGGGGTCTTTGATGAAAATGATGGGATGGTCGGCGTAGACATCTGCAGGATCTGAGGAGAGTTTAAGTTTTTTCCATTTATCATCAGGAAGGACACGTTCTAAGTATGCAATTGGATTACGGAGTTCACGTTCGTTTGGAGTGATTTCATATACTTTGTCCCCTGCATTTGTATATCCAGCTATAGAAATTTTTCCTATTGTGTTGAGGTAATCAGGGGTTTCAGTATCTACTGGATCTGCACATTCAGAATGAGCCCCATTGGTCACGTTAACAACAAGATCGGCCTCTATTCCAGAAACAGTTCTACTAAAACCTATGATATAGATTCGGCGGGGTATACAGCCAGTGAACCAAGTATGTGTAGGCAGGCACTACGAAGAGTGGAAAACATTTTCATTTTATCCACCGGAATGTAGAGAAGATTTGTTCCGCGAGAGCGGGATTATCAGTAACCTGCATAATACAAATAAATATAGCTTTCTCATCTTTTTCTGAACATAGCGCATAAGATGTGGTGAAACGTTCTGTGCCATCTACTCGAGACCCAAATCCGGTTTCAAGAGCGCAATGTGGTTCTTTAAAATCTACAGAACCTGAAAAACCACTTACTTTGCCCCAGAGAATTATAGAATTATTTTCTTGTTTCTTAAAATTTGGTTTGAGTACTGTTGTATTTTTACAATCCTGATAAGGATGTTCGTAATAAATTTGTATAAGTGAATCAGATTCTTTTAATTCCCATTGTCCTGTTTTATAAGTGGCCATACCTATTGATCCATCTGCTCTTTTATATTTTTTCTTGAATTGAGGAGGCAGGTTAATTGAGAAATCTGAATCTGTGTAAACATACCAATTTTCTTTAATAGTCTGAAAAGGGCTTATTTCATTTGCCGCATTATATGGCTCTAAACTTGTACATGAGCTTAGAGCCATTGTAGCTAGAATTAGAAGAATTTTTCTCATTGATTACAGAGGAAGCCAATTACCTTTATGCCAATAATATCCTGGTTTCTCCTCACTTAGCCATAGTCCAGTTTCAGAATCTTTCACTACTTTTTTCATTTCACTAATTGATTTACCTTCTTCCCATGCAAGCCAGTAAGCTGGGAATACTCCTTTTTCAAAATGCTCTGCCTGTGGACGACGATCTAGAACAAGCTTAAGTTCATAATTAACCCAGCTTCCATTTTCAGGTCCTTGTGCAAGTCCATCAACCCATCCAAGTGATCCTGAGCCAGTTGTTACTGTGAAATTGATGTCTTTATCAAGTAAAACATTGCGCAGGTCAACATTGTATGTGCCTCCGTTTAAAGTGTAATAAATTCTGAAGTGAGAATGAGGTTTATAGTGAGTGAAGCCACTTGGTCCCGTTCCTCCAGCTTTAGCTAAATTTTCTTGTGCTTTAAAATAGTCGCCTACCTTTACTGTTTTGATGACAGTTGTCATATCAGAATCTAGTATTTCATAAATAATACGTTCTACGCCTTTTGAATCCAACTCTTTTCTTCCTGAATTGCGTAGGAGTAAATGCATATATTCGCTCTTCCAGGCTATTTTTGTTCCAGTTTCTTCCGGAGAATGATTTAATGTAATAGTCCCGTATACTGGATCGATAGACCCAATTGTGCCGTTAGCTATAGCTCTAACATACTGTTTCATAACTTCAGTATTAGAACCAATATCGAGGTCAACTGCATTATAGCTATCGCCATGATGATAACCAGAACCAACGAGCCATGCTCTCATTGTTTTTGCAGCCTGAGATTCCAAATCAAAAACAAAATTTTCTTTTAATTGAGCAAGCATTACTTTTTCATTTGCGATTCTTTCTGCATTCTCTGGTATATCTGAGAGTGTTGAAAGTCCCTCACCTTGTACAAAGGGCAACTCTGTTTTCCCGTTCCACGCCACCAACAACCAATCTGTGTGATTCGAAAGTTTTTGGTTTGAGCCATCGGAATTTTTTTCATCAAACCAGAGTACAATGCCTAGTTTTATTGGACCTGAGTAACCATACATTCTAATACGTCGGCCAATTTCATCTACAGGTACTGATACTGAGAATGTGCGTGAGTCTGCACTTTTGATTAATCCGCCTAAGTTTACCTCGAATCCATTATTGTTTCCCTTTGCATATACATCAATTCGAATTGGTGTACGACCATCTAGTGGCTGATCTATTGAAAGCTGAATATTTCCATTTGTATAAGCCTTCTGATAATTCAGAACTTGGATTGGCAACTCTGAAAGAGGAGGCATTTGTTTTGAGTTTACAAAGATATTAGCAAGACCTTTTTTTACAAAGAGATCATGAAGACCACGTGCAAAGACCTGAAAGTTTTTTCCTTTTGCTAGGTTCCAGAGTGTCGTGTATCTGATATCTAAGACCTTTTGAGCTTTTGCAAAAAGCAGGAGTATGTCTTCATCATTTTTACTAAAAGATTTCTGGTAGAGTCCCATGAAAATTTTTCCTGCGGTTGTATCTGTGCGGATGAATTGATATGGAGCATCAAGTGCCATTATTGACGGGAGGTCAGATGAAGCGGGTTTCTCGTACAAGTTAATAAGCTCAGCAAATAGTGTTTCTTTAGGAATTTTTGAAACAGTATTAATAGCCTTAATAAATAATGAACGTTGTTCAGGTGTAATAGGTGCATCCAGATCAATTTCATTTACCAAACTTGTATCCATTACTAACTGCGCAGTTCTAGTGCTGCTAACAATACCTGTTGTCGATTTCCCCAAAACCATATTTACAGCCTCATCCCACATCGCCACCTTCAAAAGCTCCCTCGCCTCCGCACTCAACGCAGAAACCATATTCCCATTCGATGCCAATTCCTGGGCTTTTTGAGGAGTCATCAGGGTGCCTGTGATCTGTGTTAGTTTTGTTCTGGCATAGGCTGCCTTTTCAAAATCTGAAAGGCCATGAGTGGCGGGGTCCACTCCTTGTTCCAGTAAGAGGGCATTGTGGGCTTGCACGGAGGTTATGCCTACGGAGGTGAGAACAAATTGGTTGTAGTACTGTTCGAAATTCTTTTCGATGCCCTGTATCACCATTTCTGCGGAGGGCAAAATATTCAGTGCTCCTACTTCATTTTTGTGCAGATGCTCTACCACTCCGTTCCATTTGGAAGGATTTTGCACACCTGCACGTGCAAGGAGTGCATCATGGAATGCGTTTGAGAGCATTGTTTCGTACATCTCGTACGCGTAATTTAATGTTTGGTTATAACTTTTCAGAAGATTAAACAGGCTATCCATTTTCCATTCCGATATTCTTCCTGTGTCCGATGTCCACACGCCTCCTGTTTCTTGCAGCGCCAAATTTTTAGCCATCTCCTGTGATGCTGCCATGTCTTTTCCAAACAGTTCAGGGTGCTGCTCCATACCAATTTCCCATGCGGATTTCATGTGAATGCCGATGGTTTCGGCCATTTGTACGGCGAGCGACTGACGCACTTGTGCGTCGTCAATTCCCTGAATGGAATAGGGTTTTTGCTCCGCTTTTGTGCGGAACTTTGGATCTTTGGGAAGGAGATGAGCAAGCTCGGGCACGGTTGTTACCCCTTGAGTGATTTGGAATCCTTGTGTGGCGTTGTGGGGCAGATGGAATGTCGTATTGAGGATTGCGCCTGTGCGTGCATCGGCAATATGACCTTCCACTCCGTTCTGGAGTGCAGACGTATTCACGCGGAAGGTATATGTACCGCTCCCGGCAGGGATATCTATGTCCATTGCTGTGTATGTGGCATTACCCGGAGCACTGAGAGTGAACCGTGCGTATTCGGGCATGTCTTCAAAATGCACGGTAAGATAATCCCCACTGCCAGTCACCCAGTACTTGGGAGAAATCATCGCCATTTCCGGCGCAATCATTCCTGCGTCCCTGGCCGCTTTTACCTGAGCGCGTGTTTGTACAAGATCTGCAATGAGAGTATGAAAGCCACTGCTCCCCATATTTTTAAGTTCCTGCGCTGCGGTTCCAGGCAGTGCAGCATTGTAAAAATTGAGTTGTTCTAGGGTAAATGGTGTGGCGAGTGTTCTATCACCTAAAAATCCATCGTTCACCGTTGCTTGGCTGCTGCTGCGGATGGACGTGGTGAGCGTGTTCTGTTCGTAGTACGCACCTAATTCTACGCCATCGATGTATACCTTCACGTCACTAATCTGGCGGCTGCCGTTGTACGTGGCGAGGTAGTGGTGAGGTTTTGTGAGATCGATTCCTTCGGGCAACGTGAATCCTCTGTACATGCGGTTTGCATTCGTGCTTCCTTGCAGCCACACAGCTGCTACTTTTCCGTTGGGGCGAATGTTAAATCCGTACGATGCTTTGTTCTGATTAAAATCTCCCTTCTCCCAAAACACGACAGCATTACTATCAACAGTTAACTGATCTCCTGTCATCTTAGCCCAGGCACTGATAGTGAAAGGCTGATCGCTTTCAAGATCAAAATCGGCAGAGGATGGAGCAGTGAGAGTGGCATTTGGCGTACTGAGTAGGAAAGAATTTTCCCATGTACCCACTGCTGATGTTGGCGTGAGGGAATTTTTACCCATGGTGTCCATTCCTCCTAGTGCACCTTCCCACGAGCTCACGATGCCTGCGAGGGCGGGATTTTTTTCGAGCGCATCAAGTTTTGCAAGCAAAGCGGCAGTGTCCAATGTGGGCGAGAGCGATTCTTCTGTATCCTGAAAAATGGAAGCAAGGACCGAATCGATGGCAGCATCCATTTGCGCAGACTGCTCACGTTGCGCCGATTGAGTACTGAGAATGTGCTCAATCTGCGTTCGCCGCGTGAGTGCTTTGGCAATTCCTTCTGATCCGCTGCTGTATAAGGAAGTTACATCTGGAGCATCCAAGTTGGTATTATGTATGGTGATGCTCCGTATTTGTGCAGGAGTGAAGGCGTAGGTGCGGTCACCGACAAATCCATCTTGAATCGTTCCCGGCGCACTGCTGCGGATGGAAGAGGTGAGTGTGCTTTGTGCGTAGAGAACGTTTGTGAGTGCTTTTCCATCCACAAAAATTTTCAATCCATTTGCACTGGAGCTTCCATCGTACGACATGGTGTAGAGGTGCCAATTGGTAACCGGAGATTCCAGTTGGACGCTTAGATAGATGCGATTTCCATTGTTCTGGCCCTGGAGCCATGCATTAATCTGGTTTCCATGTGGCCGGATAGCAAACCCGTAGGATGCCTGGTTTTGATTGAAATTACCTTTCTCAAATAGCGTGATGGCGCTGTCATCGGGACCGATGCTGAGATCAGATGCTTTTGCCCACACGCTGATGGAAAAAGCTTGGTCACGTTCAAAATCTATGGGAGTCCCTTGTGCAAGGCTTACTTTTGCAGTGGGTGTATGGAATGCGAGGGAACGAATGCCATCGCTACCTACATATTCTGCAACGTTTTCCAGCGTGATGCCTGTTCCACTTACAATATCTGCCACTTGGTTTTCAATGCCGTAGTGGCTTACTACATTTTTTAAAAGCGAAGATGCGTTTAATGAATTCAATTCTGTTTGTAATGCATTCACATCAACGGTGGTATCTGCTTGTGCGCGTGCATCGCTGATCAAATCCATAATTGCTTCTGCTGTTTCATGAGCAAGGTAATCAGAGGAAAGGGCAGGCCCAGCCAATGTAGCGGGGGTATCGCGGCTTTCGAGCTGTTCCAACTGAAGTGGGGAGCGTGTAGCCATAAGAAAAAAAGGAGAAGAAGTGCATCTATCTCATCAGGCTTCTCCTGTGTCCGATATATGTATGGAGAGAGAAAAAAAGTGAGGCATCTTATTTTGCCCTTCATCTAGGGTTCTTTGGCGTTCTGAGATACCACAGAACGCCTCTGATTTTGTGCAGTTGTGCTACATAATTTGTGATGTGCAATGCGTGAGGTGTGCGGCAATATCTTCTGCCACCGCTACAATCACAGGGTGTTTTCTTTTGTGCGTGCCAGCGGCCCCGCTCTTACAGTTGTACACGCTCTTCAAGGCAGGCATGCGCTTCGCGGAGGCAAAATAGAAATATATGGAGACCGCACGGCAACACGGCTCATTATAGGCATTGGCCAAATGCATCCAGTTCTGCGTGGAAAATTTTGGGGGTTTCAATCACGCAAAATTGCAAAAGTGCAGGCCTGGATTTTTGGCGTGTGTGAAGAAATGGTTCTAAAGGGAGTGTGTACGTTTGGGCAGGAAGGATATTCGGCACCTGCGGGCACCATTGCCCGTATTGATCAGACGCTGCTACAGAAATGGGGGGAGCGCATCAGTTCTTCGGCAGATGTTCCTTCCTTTTTACAGCGTATGGGTCGTGCGTGGCGAAGGGCGCTTATGAAAGGCGAGATTACAAACGCACATGAGTATGCGCTGGCACTGAATGCACTTTCAGTTTTGCAAGTGCTGTATCCCCGTGTATCCATTTTTCCGATCGAAGAAAAAGAGGTGCACCAGCGTATGGGCGCACAGCTGGATGCGTTGCACGCGCAGATGGAACACGTAGAACTCTCCCCTGCATTCGCGCATGCTAAAAGCAAGCAGGGCAGGGGATTAACACAAGAAGAATATGCGGCAGTTCAGCGGTTCAATGCTCTTGCACAGTTATTCCAAGAAACGCTGTCGCATCCTTTGCGCGACGAGGCAATATTTTCCCTTGTTGTACGGCATGCAGACACACTTCCTATCACAGTGTTCGTGCTGGGCCAGGCCCACAAAGCTGCTCAGCGAGCACAGGCACGCGCGCATCTTCCGTCTGATTGCTTATGTGTGTGGATTACTCCGCCCCAATTGTGGATGTGGCAGAGCATATTGCGCAGTGTGGGATTAGGAGTGGCAGTAGCGCTTATGATGTGGGTGCTCATCATTGTACGGTTGTCATAACGACTGGCTTGCACTTCGTACCTTCTATTTTCCTGTAGCTTGCAAAGCAATGCGGCCTCTTCGCATACTGCACTGTTCATTACCCCCTTTAGCATGATGCGATCTATAAGGTCCGTATATACTTTTGGTCTTATTTTTGCAGCGGGTATCGCTCTGGGTGCTTCTATTCCCTCACTTGGTGCGACGCTGCTCGGTTCTACACAATTTCCCGATATTCAACCTGGTTCGTATTACGATGCCCCCGTGGGAAGGCTTGCAGGGCAAGGAGTAATAAAAGGAGGTGCCGATGGCAAGTTCCATCCCGGTGATTTTGTCACACGCGCCGATGTGGCAGTAATGATTGATCGTGCAGTGAATGGATCGGATTCAGCGTCTACTTCTACATCAGTATCATCCCGCGCCCGTGCGAGCAGCAGTAGCGTGGCTGCTTCCGTTTCGTCAGTGGCATCTTCACCAGATGCAGGAACGATTCGGTTTACCACCGATGGCTTCAATGTTGCGAAAGGTGCAAAGCGTGCAACAGTGAGTTTGGTGCGCACCGGAGGAAGCAAGGGTGAAGTAAAAGTGGATTATGCATTTGGTGGGGGTACTGCCATTGCAGGAACAGACTATGCTATTTCTACAGGAACCATGACTTTTGCAGCAGGGGAAACCACCAAGAGCATCACAGTGACACTTATGCGCAGCGAAGATTCACCACAGCGCACGCTTGAAGTAACTCTTTCAAATGTGTCCGGCGGCGCTGCACTTGGTACTCCTTCAAAGCTCACTCTTACACTTCTTGGAGGCGCTTCCTCTGCCTCTTCCGCAGGTACAAATGCTTCTGCTGCTGCAGGAGTTGGTTCCGTTCAATTCTCTGCGAATACCTACGCAGTGTTAGAAAATGGTGGAGCTATTACCATTACAGTAAAGCGCACCGGAGGAAGCAATAACCAGGTCACAGTGAATTACGCAACATCCAATGGAACAGCGACCGCAGGCGCACAGTACACAGCAGCACAAGGCACACTCACTTTTGCTTCCGGTGAAACAAGTAAATCGTTCTCCGTACAAGTAACAGATAATGCAGATATCGGAGGCAACAAAACTGTGAACCTCACACTCAGTACTCCCACAGGAGGGGTGGGAATCACATCACCTTCTTCCGCCGTGCTTACCATTGTGGATGAGGAGGCGTTGCCTGCATCGGGTACGGGTTCTGTGCAATTCTCTTCTCCTACCTACACTGTTGATGAGTCATCGGGAGTTGCAGTGATCACTGTGCAGCGTTTGCTCTCCTACACTGGAACTGTGAATGTGAATTACGCGACAGCTGATGGTACGGCCATAGCCGGATCGGATTACACTATTACTTCTGGCACACTCACATTTGCTCCGGGAGAGACAAGCAAAACTTTCTCCATTCCCATCACAAAAGATTCTCATAATGAATCTGAAGAAATGATTAACCTAAGCCTCAGTAGCCTTACAGGTCCTGCTATTCTGGGCAGCCAATCCATCGCTACCGTTAAAATACAATAATGAGATGGTACAGCCAAAGCTGCCTCTAGAAAGAGAGGCAGCTTTGGTGTGTCCTTGATTGTCTTCCGTACGTTATACACATTGTGAGTACTGTGTTTTACTCTCAGCGCATCAACACAGAGACGTTTTTGCACATGCATGTGGAACCAAAGAAAGAGGGCGCTCGCACAAACACAGCACATCGCTTTCGTGGCATGCTGTGTTGAAAGCTTCAAAAATTTATCGCACTTCTACCGTGAGCGTATCGCGGTCTCCCGCTGCTTCAGCTTCAAAGAAAAGTTCGTCACCGCGCCGTGCATTATTATCCACTCTTGCGGTAAGAGTCAGCGTGCGAGAGCTGTTGGCGTTTACCAGTACATCTGTCCATTCAACTTCATCATTCACGCGATTGGTTCCGCTATCTGAGGCGGAATAGAAATCAAAATCAGGGTCTAGGAGTGCGCGCACTGGCCCACGCTGAAGCTGATTTGTGTCATTTTTAATAACAATCGTGAACGTGACGAGCTGGCCTCTATCGGCCTCATCGTCTGAAGCATAGGCGCGCAGGCTGATGCTGCAATTGTTACTGGAACTATAATTGCAATCATCATTGTCGGTAGAATACCGCGTACAAGATCCGTAGCGATCATATGTCACGCAGCGCCGTGACGACGAAGAAGTGTTTGAATAACGAGTGCAGTAGCCGTAGCTATCGTACGAAACACAGTAGCGGGATGAAGATGTGTTTGTGGAATAGCGAGTGCATGATCCGTAGCGATCGTAACTCACGCAATTTCTTGATGACGAAGTTGTACTGGAGTAGCGGGTGCATCGGCCATAATTGTCGTACGAAAGGCAGTAGCGTGAAGAGGAATTATTGGAGTATCGAGTGCATGATCCGTAGCGATCGTACGACAGGCAGCTACCAGAATTGTAATAATCTGAAACTTGCACTTCGGCCTCATCTTCATCTGTATCCGTTTCTGCACGCAGGCGCAGTGTGTCTCCATCGCGTGCACTACTATCTATCCGTACGCGAAGGTTGAGTGTCACGCTGGAATTGCGAGGAATACGCACATTCCAATACACTTCATTTCTCGTATCGTCACCGCCATTTGAGGCGCTTACAAAGCTCATATCTGGGTCCAAAAATGCGGTGACATCCGTTGTGCGGTCTACAGTGTTGTCATTCCGAACATAGATGCGGAAATCAACAGTATCTCCTTGTTCTACTTCGCTTACCCTTGCTGAAACGGCAATGCTCACATCGTCATCGTATCTACTGTTACTCGATGGTAGGCAGTCTCCGTATCGATCGTAGCTTTTACAGCTATTGTCATGATATGTGCGTGTGTTATTGGTACGAGAGCGAGAAGTGCTTCCGTAACTGAAATCAGTACACTCTCCTTTTGTATTCCATGCATAGCACACAAATCCTGGTGAGGATCTGTAAGGTAACGAGAAATCAGTTGCCGTTGCGCTTAAAGGCAGTAAGGACAGAGCTACTACGCCCACAAGGGACAACCGAATGAGAGGAGTAAACATAGAAGAGTGGGGAACAAGCAGCAGAAGGACGAGGGACGATGCTGTGAACCAAGAACACAGGAACAAGGAAACAATACTATGACGTATTCGCTTAATTTTTGTTACAAACTCCCTATTTGTCAATGCGTTCTGCACTTATGTAGGATTCACCGGAGTACACTTTTCTCACTTTTCCCCTTCTTAACATATGTGTTCTAGTCATTCATGTGGGGTCTGCAAATCCATTGCAGTCTTCGTTTTACTCGTCCTCACGCTTCTCACTGTGGCTGCTGCGGTAGGCGTATATATGACACACGTGACAAGCACTGGATGGATATTTGGAACAACGGAAAGTTCCTTTGCCATTGTTGCGCTCGTTCTATCGCTTATGTCTTGGTGGAAAATAGGCAGAAGAGTGTGTCCGTGTGGCGGGGGTTGCGGCGGTGCGTGTGGTTGTTCCGGAGGCAATTGTTGTAATGGAAAGTGCTCTGGATGTGGCAAGGAGCCCTGCGTATGCAAGTAATATCGGTTTTGGCTGTTTAAAAGGCGCCTGCGGGCGCCTTTTTTGGTATTTTCTTGCCATGTCTTCCTTTCCTTTGCCTTTTTTTCCGCTACACTATGGGTCGAAGCGGGGCTTCGGCCCTTTTTTCTTCTGTTATGCCTATGAAAATTCGCAATATTGCCATCATCGCTCACGTTGACCATGGTAAAACCACACTCGTGGATGCCCTCCTTAAACAGGGCGGAGCTTTTGAGGCACATGAGCAAGTGGGAGAGCTGATCATGGACAGCAATGATCAGGAGCGAGAGCGTGGCATCACTATTTATGCAAAGAATACTTCTATTAAATATAAGGATTGCAAAGTGAACATAGTGGATACTCCAGGACATGCGGATTTTGGATCAGAAGTAGAACGTGTGCTACGGACTGTGGACTGTGTTTTGCTCGTCGTTGATGCACAGGAGGGCCCAATGCCGCAGACAAAATTTGTTCTAAAAAAGTCTCTTCAATTAGGGCTAAAGCCTATTGTAGTTATTAATAAAATTGATAAGCCTGCAGCCCGTCCTCTCCAAGTGGTGGACATGGTATTCGATCTCTTCGTTTCCCTAGGCGCCAACGATGCTCAGCTAGATTTTCCCTACATATTCGCCATCGCTCGGCAGGGTATTGCGAAGCGAACTTTAGAAGAGGATTCCAAGGATCTCACACCTCTCTTTGACATGATTATGGAGAAAGTTCCCGAGGCGGAACAAAATATAGAAGCTCCATTCCGCATGCAGCCGAGCGCCCTTGGGTACGATAACTATTTGGGTCGTTTGGCAATTGGCCGTGTGTATGAGGGGAGAGCAAAAGTGGGAGACAAAGTGTTTATTAAAACTGCCGATGGCAAGATGCGTACGGGCAAGATTACAAAGATTTTTAACACTCTTGGCCTGAAGCGCGTTGAGGTACCAGAAGCACTAGCCGGTGATATTGTCACAATGGCTGGAATCCCAGATATTTATGTGGGTGAAACTATCACCACACAGGAAAGTACGGAAGCACTTCCTGCCATCAAAATCGATCCACCTACCATTTCCATGTATTTCTTGGTGAATAATTCACCGTTTGCAGGAAAGGAAGGAACGCTTGTTACCACTCGGCACATCAAAGCTCGTTTGGAAAAAGAGAAAGAAACCAACGTGGGGCTCCATGTAGAGGAAGTGCCCGGCACAGATTCCTACAAGGTATCTGGAAGGGGAGAATTACACTTATCTGTGCTTTTAGAAGACATGCGACGAGAAGGGTTTGAGCTTCAAGTATCGCGCCCTGAAGTGATTGAACGCACGGTAGATGGCGTTCGAGAAGAGCCTATTGAGCATGCCATTATTGATGTTCCGGAAGCATCTACAGGCACCGTGATTGATATGATGGCGCGCCGTAAAGGTGAAATGCTGGATATGAAGACGGAGAACGCGCACACACGATTGGAATTCAAAGTTCCTACCAGAGGGCTTCTTGGTTTCCGCGGAGATTTTGTGATTGAAACACGCGGAGAAGGAATACTCACTCACTCATTCTTGGCGTATGAGCCTTACAAAGGAGATCTGCCAGGCCGCACGCGTGGTTCTATGATTTCGATGATCTCCGGTGAAACGGTGGCATTTGCCCTATGGAACTTACAGGATCGTGGCCAGTTATTTGTTACTCCACAAACGAAAGTGTACGAAGGGATGATTATTGGAGAGAGTGCAAAGAGTGATGATATGGCTGTGAACCCCATCAAAGAAAAGAAGCTCACAAATATGCGTGCATCTGGTACGGATGAAGCCATCATTCTCACTCCTGTGAATCCTATGACGTTGGAACAAGCTCTAGAGTACATAGCAGATGACGAGCTTGTGGAAATTACTCCAAAGTCTATTCGACTCAGGAAGAAATTTTTGAAGGAACACGAACGGAAGCGATCGGGTAAGTAGTGTGATCACGACCATTGTGGTTATGCTTCTGCTCTTGAAATTCGCTGGGATGTAATGTTCTGATGTCTCTTTGTGCTGAAGGAGTGCGTCCACCTTTCACAGTAGCTGCAATGAGTGTTCGTGAAAGGGAAAGATTCCACTCCAGCTTATCGCATACTGCAGGAGTTTTGGCGGCAATCTTTTGGAATAATGTCCGAATGAATGATGGTGCCAAGTCTTGGACCGAACCTGGTACGTACGAATCTGAAGATGTCACTAACTCTTCCAGGTGTGCATCGAGCTCTCTCGTTAAGTCTCCAATAATTTCTTCTCTCATGACACCTTTTGGGGTGAATTTTTCAAATATCTCCCAGACTGTTGTATCTGCTCTTAAACAGGCATCTATGTACTGCCAGTCTGCACATTCTTGAGAGAGCGGTTTTCCTGATGGGGTTTGTAATGTCTTCATAAAATAAATATACAATATGTCAAATTCCTTGGCAAGGAAAATAGCATACAGATCATAAAAACATCTTTGTGAAATTGCGTCAAAAAGTGTGAGATTTTGGCTTTAGATAGGGCAGATACGTATTGCAAATTTTATATAAATATAGTATAATATTATCAACATCCTGATACACTCCATCACTCAAGAAAGCCTATGTCACAGCGGTTTCGGATACTCCTGTATAACGTCGGCTATGCTACAGCGCTGGATGGTTCACTGCGTAGCTATCTGCTACATTTTTATCGCTACATTTACACGCCTCGCTATATTATTCGCAGAGTGCGCCAGATGATTTATTCTATCTTGCAGGAGCAACAGCCGGACGTGTGTTGCTTTGTAGAGATTCATCGTAAAAAAAGTTGTGTGCCTCACCCACATGCGTACGCTCAATTTGATGTAGAAAATAAATATGGCCAAAGTAGTGTGCTTCGTCGTTTGCCTTTTTTCCGTGACAACTGCAATGGTTTTTACGCTAAAAATACGCTCGATTTTCAGAAGATTTTCCTAAAGCACGGCACGAAAAAACTCATCTACGAAATCAAACTCCGTCCAGATACCTCTCTATTTTTGGTGCACTTTTCTTTGGAAAAGCGCGTGCGGGCAAAGCAATGTGAGGAGCTGAAGGAAATAGTGCAAAGCAGAGAGAATGCAATCGTGTGTGGCGATTTCAATATATTTAAAGGTACTGGCGAATTAGAATCCCTGGCGCAGGATTGTGGTTTGCGTATTGTGAATACACCCGGAGAAGCAACGTTTCCTGCTGTTAATCCTAAGAGAGCATTGGATCTTTTCCTTTGTCCGGAACATGTGCAGTTTGCAGAGGTAAAAGTGCTCTCAGACTGTAAAGGCTCGGATCACTTACCTGTGATGCTGGAGCTGGAGTTGGCGGGAGCCAATAATTGACATATGCGCAAAATTTAGTATTATTGAATACTATGTCTTCAAGATCTCTTCGTTCAGTGTTTGTTGCTGGCGGCTTTATCACTGTCCTCTTGCTCACGGGTTGTAATCAAACAGATGATGGAACAGGCACAAGTACGAGTTCTGCTTCAAGTTCGTCGCTATCAAGCGTTCGCGCTTCTAGCGCTCGTTCTGCTTCCTCTCGCTCTGCATCATCGGCACGCTCAAGTTTTTCGAGTGATGAGAGCTCCCTTTCTTCGTCTCGTAGTTCCCGGGCTCCATTTTTTTCACTTCAATCTTCATCTGATGCAGTAGCACAGGAGAGTGTGAAAGTTCATGTGGGTGTTGATACAACAGAAGCACAACCGGGTGGTTTTGCTGAGTACATCATCACCATCAAAAACATTTCTCGCGATACGTTGGAAAGAGTGCAGGTGGTGTACACGTTTTCACCGATGCAGATGATTGTTTCTGAAACAGATGGTGCGGGCCAGGCTGGCACAGTGCAGTGGCTGGTACAAAACTTAGGCCCAGATCAAAGGAAGGCACTACGCGTGCGCCTACGCTTATCTGATGTGCTTCGGCAGGGGGATTTTGTAACAGGAAATGTAGTTGTTATTTCAGATGCTACAGTCAAATTCCAGGGTAGTACTCCGCACATTCGTATTGTGCAGCATCTCCCTGCTACAGGTATGGGAGATGGAACAGCACCGCTTGCAAACGGTGGTTATCGTTTGCGGGCACTTCATTCCTCTGCATCTGTACCTGCAATGATCGTGAGTGTTGCGGTGATGTGTGGGCTTGGTATTGGATCAAAACTTGGCAAGAAGTTTTTGTAGGATTCAACTGTGCGCACTGAACTGGCTCGGGTGCGTGTTGTTCTATTGATGCGAAAGTATTTGCTCTATTTCTCACCCCTGTGAGAAGATTCCTTCCATGCATGGGTCGCGTGTTTCAGCACAGCTTGGAGTTCTATTTTTTGTTTTATTGATTCCGTTTTCCTTATTTGCAGCAGAGAGCAGTACTCCGAGAGGGTTTCGGGAGATAGCGGATGCGAAGGGCGTGCATTTGTATCAGCGCAGGCGTGATTACGTGCACGTGATTGAGCCTGCAAAAGGAGCATCCATTGTTCTTTTGCATGGTCATCCTATAGAACAAGGGGCGTACGTATCTTTTACGCGTACGGATATCATGTCGTGGTGGAAAGAGTGGTCTCAGAAAAATTCAAGAGCGTTTTCTGCATTCAACGGTCAATTTTTTGATCCGCGTGATGCACAGGAAGCACCCCTTGCGTTTTCTATGAAAGCCGATGGAAAAGTGTATGAAGGATACGCCGACACCGTTGAGTATCCTGGAAAGAAAAAAATGCTTCTGATGCGTCCAACTGGTTATACAATTCAGGAATACGATGATGAGCCGGAGTCGCTTGTGTACCGTCCCGAAGAGAATATTTTAATAGGTCTTTCCGTGAATGCTTCTAAATCTATTCAAAAACCATCGCCTCGTACATTCATTGGCATCGCACGCGGGGGAGACATCATTGTCTTCAATTCATCTATGGCTACCCAGGCGTATGCATACAGAGTGCTGCGCATCTTTGGTGCCGCAGATAATCAGACGATGATGCTGGACGGCGGAAGCTCATCACATTTGGTGTATCAGGGTACTATGCTCGTCCCCCGAACAAGCCAAGGAGACGCAGTTGAAGCCAGAGAAAAACTTCCCCAAATGATTGGAGTGCAGGCTGGAGAGAGTGATGTGAGTTCGATTGATGAATGAGAGCCTCAATGTATCGCTCACACATGGGCTCTCAGGAAATTTATCATCATTGAATGACCTGAGAATCATGGTTATCTGCCATTCTTTTAAGCACACGAGGTACGCTGAAGTAACATGCAAAAACGTCAATAATTTTTTTTGTAATAATAAGAGGAAAATAGCGTCACCCATAGGACTCATTCGTCCTTTACTTGTTTCCCTGTTTCTTCACATGCGCACAACTCTTGCGACGCTAGCCGCAGTCACAATGGTAGCGACTTTAGTAGTCCTGCCAACGTTTGCTGCAAGTTCTGTTATTATTGTTTCACCTTCCAATATGCATGGATGGGGGTTTGTCACTGAAACTGCCACAGGCTCTGGCCTGATGGTGAGTGGCCCTGCAATTCCGCCTCTTGGTATGGGGAGTGCCGAATTAACAGTAAATTCTGCGGGTGGAGAATTTATTGGAAAAGCCGCAAGCGGTGTAAAATTGTCGGACATTACAAATCTCTCGTACAGTTCGTACCAAAAAACGGGCCAGGGTTTATTAGAAATCAGCCTGCAATTCCCCGTGGATGATGATGTGACGGATGGCGATACTGCGTACAAAGGACGCATTGTGTTTGAGCCGTATCAAAGCTTCCCCGTGCAGGCAACGATGACCGGAACGTGGCTCACATGGGAACCAATGCTGGGGAAGTGGTGGGCAACCTCGAATGCAAATACCACTCTTGATACGTCGTGCCCTCAAAGTACTCCGTGTACCTGGAATCAGCTCATTGCATTGTTCCCAAATATTGGTATTCATCCGGTATCTGGTGGCTATATTTTTAAAGCAGGCGGCGGATGGACGGGTGGCTTTACCGGAAACATTGATAAGTTTCAAATAGGCATTTCTGGCAACGATACCATTTATGATTTTGAATTACAGGGCCCGAGCAGTTCTTCTGCTGCTTCCTCTGTTGCTTCCTCTGTGGCGTCTTCCAGCGTAGCTTCTTCCGTTGCTTCCTCTGTGGCGTCTTCCAGCGTAGCTTCTTCTGTTGCCTCGTCGGAAATGTCTTACGCTGCTTCCAGTGTAAGTTCCGTTTCTTCCTCGAGTGTTGCATCCTCAGCTTCGTCGAATTCTTCAGTGTCCTCTACGGCATCTTCTGTGTCTTCTGCAGGATCGTCTGTCAGTTCTTCCGTCGCATCTTCCTCTGTTTCTTCAGTGGGTATGTGCACACCCGTGAGCAACACTGGCCTTGCTGGTTATTGGAAGTTTGATGAAAATACAGGATCCACCACAGCCGATTCTTCGGGCAATGGTCATACGGGTACCCTGGAAAATGGACCTGTGTGGGTGAGCGGCGCTACCCAAGTAGCACCAAACGTTTCGGCACTTTCGTACGATGGATTGGATGATCAAGTGCGCGTTGCGGGCAGTAATGCGCTTACATTTGGCACCAATACGTTTACAGTTTCTAGCTTTGTGCGTACGAGCGCAGGAGATCGTTCCATCCTTGGTAACTTTAACGGAACGAATCGTGGGTGGGGCTTGTATCTATATAATACGAATCGCGTGAACTTCTTTGCGTACGGGAATGCAGGAATTAACGATACCTCGTTTGCTGCATCCATCCTGGATAACCAGTGGCATCACCTCGCAGCCGTATTCACACGCAGTGGAAGCGGAAATGCTTTGGTAACCATTGGCATGTATGTAGATGGAAACTTGATTGGTACTACAGGCGCTGTGAATGTGGGTGATATTTCTTCTGCAACCGATCTTCTGTTTGGAAAATATCTGAATCAGCCACATACCCTTGGAACTGTAGACGATGTTCGCGTGTATGGACGTGCACTCACGGCCAATGAAATCATGCAGCTTGCGGGTGGATGTGGAGGAAGCAGTAGTTCTGGCAGTTCCAGTTCCGGTGCGTCTTCCGTTGCAAGTTCCATGTCGTCTCAATCCAGTGTGGGGTCCAGTGCTTCGAGCGCATCGAGTACGAGTGTTTCCAGTGCCAGTTCCAGCGTTGCAAGTTCTGTTCCAAGTGTGGGTTTGTGTAATGGACTACCTCCTACTATTTACGTTCAGAATGGAATGATTGTAGGAGGGCCAGATAATGGCAGTCCTTTCTTTGGAACACTGCGCGGAACCAATGGTAATGATGTGATTATGGGTACAAATGGCAGTGACCGCATTAGAGGGAGAGATGGCAACGATACCATTTGCTCCAAGGGTGGTTCAGACAGAGTGAGAGGGGATGATGGTAACGATTGGATTGATGGAGGAGATAGCAGTGATGATATTCAAGGAAACGATGGGAACGACACTATCCGTGGAGGTGATGGATCTGATCTGCTACTTGGCAGCGATGGTAACGACATCATGTGTGCAATGGGTGGAAGCGATCTAGCTAATGGAGGTGATGGCAACGATAAAATTGATGGAGGCAGTGGCACGGATCTCATTAATGGCCAGAGCGGGTCAGACCAGTGCGTGAATGGTGAAGCACTTCAGCAGTGCGAAACAACGACAGGCACCATTCCGCAGTGCTTGTAATACATCGTGAGTAACCTTCAGGCCCGGGAAACCGGGCCTGAAGATGTGGATCACATCCTACAGGCGCACAAGCACATTCACATTTGTTAGGTACAGACGCGAAAGGGTAATAGATGCTACAACCCCGATACATTCAGCAGAGGTTCTGCTTGGCTATCTTTATCTCCCGTAAAGCCGTCTACGCTATTTTGCGCATATGCAGCATCAAGCAAGGCTTGTTTTACTGCGGTAGCCCCAGCAAGGTCTGTTGGCTTTGCATGTGTAGCAAGGTAAAGCGCGACCGCTCCTGCTACGTGAGGAGAGGCCATACTAGTGCCACTGATGGTATTGTAGGAGCTTCCTTTCCATGTGGAATTGATGCATGTGCCAGGCGCGGCAATATCCACCACTGCGCCAAAATTACTAAAGTCGGCCAATGTGTCATCCTGGTCTGCGCGGCACGTGGAAGCAGCTCCTGCTCCGGGTTTACCGTTGAAATCGGCAATAGCTGACACTGTTATGACGTTTGGATGATTTGCAGGCGAAAACGTAGCTGCATCTTTTGCACTATTTCCCGCAGCAACGGTGAATACCACTCCTTTTGCAAGGGAGCGATCCAATGCCTGGTTCATTGCTTGGCTCTCACACTCGCAACCTAGGCTCATATTCGCTACTTCTATTTCTGAGGCATGCTGTGTGACGTAATCAATACCTTCAATAATATCGGATATATATCCAGAGCCATTCCGGTCTAGTACCTTTACAGACCATATGCGCGCACCGGGAGCAATGCCCACAACCCCAGTTTGATTATCTTTTGCTGCTGCAATTCCTGCAACGTGAGTGCCATGGCCATTACGATCGTCGGCAGTGAATTCGTAGGTAAAATTTACTTGTTGTACGACATTGAGATCAGGGTGAGTTTTCTGCACTCCTGAATCGATGATAGCAATGTCCACGTTCACACCACTTTTTTGCTGCCCAATCGCTGCAGTGGGGCTGATGGCACCTCCGCTACGGAGGATCCCTGTGGGCACTACCTGCGTGTTTTTTGCAGGGGAGGCAAATGCTTTTACAAGATAATCGGGTTCAATCAATGCGACTGCTTCATCGCTACGCAGAGCGCTGAGCTGTTGAGCCGATAGACGTGTGGCAAATCCTTTGAGACTATTGAATTTTTTAAGCGACGGGATGCCATATTTTTTCAGCGTGTCTTCAATTTTGTCTTTTTTACCCTCCTTTAAAAGGACGATGTACTGATCTGTTGCGGCCGTATTTGCGGCAGGCGCAGCTGGAAATTCATCAAAGTCTGCAGACGCAAAAGGCAGTGCTCCGCTACTAAGGATAAGTATAAGACCAATCGAAAGGAACTTAGCAATGCGTGTGTACATGGGAATATGGGGTAAAGGCCTTGAGCCAAGGACGTACTATTGTGATCTACAAGAAAAAATGACACAAATCTTTTCTCTTAGTGATACAAGAACTTGTTACTTGCGGAATGTCTATCAAAATTGTCCAATTGTACATTGGAAAAAGATCCTACATTGGTACGATTGCTCCCTTTTTTGTAGCCCTTATCTATGTACGACAAAGACGGGGCCATCACCGAGCAGTTCACTGAGGCGTACGAGCAGTATGCCAGTATGATTTATCGTCACTGTTACTATCATTTGGGCGATACAGGCAAGGCAGAAGAAGCCTTACAGGAGACATTTCTGCGTACGTGGGAGTATTTGAAGGCAGGAAAGGTAGTTGAGAACATGAAAACGTTTTTATTTAAGGTGGCTACCAATTTAATTGTGGATGAAGTGCGCAGACGTAAGCGCAAAGGAGAAGTATCTTTAGATGCACTGCACGAACAGGGTTTCGACCCAGGAAAAGATGATACAGATGCCATGCAGAAGCGTTTAGATGTATGGCATACCCTTCAGGAACTGAAAGAAAGAAAGGAATACGATTTGCTTGTCATGCGTTATCTCAATGGTATGCGTCCTTCCGATATTGCTGCAGCCACAGGCCTAAAACGCAACACAGTTGCAGTTCGCTTACATCGTATAGTGAAGGGTCTAGGCGATAGGATGTTCCGAAAAACGTCCGAAAAACGTGCGCGTTTAAAATTGGACCGCCGCCCGCGTCCTGAAACGTTGTAGATGGAAAGTATTCTATTCAAAGTGAATATTAAAATTAAATTAAAATAAATATCAAGTTCGCTTTTGTAACCATAGAAACATACGGGTCGTCTATTAGCTCACTTCATATCTTCTTATACCTTCCCCTCTTCCTGCTATGTCCGATAGACAGCAAACTCGAAACAGGAAAAAAACATCCACACAGTGGAAGCTCAAGCTTCCATCGAAGGCTTTGCAGGCCACAGGTGTCATCGCAGTGATGATGCTTGGCATTGGCGGCGCTCAGGCCTCCGGTAATGCTAGTTTTAGCAGCATTGTGAACGCTCTTACCAACATTGGTGCAAGCGTAATCACAGGCGCAACAGATGCAACTTCCCTTACTCAGGTAGGAGGAGGAAGCGTTAACCAAGATGCTTTGCTCGGTACGCAAGCTGACACAACTGCAGATATTGCAGGTGGAATTTTTGCAAATAACAATGTTGCCAATACTCAGACTCACACAGGTGGCGGCCAATCCAACCAGGATGGCGTGGTTGGTGCCACAGCAGCAAGCCTCTTTGATCTTTTGGTTGGAGGGCAGTCTGTTGCTTCTACGGATGCAACGCAGCTTGCTGGAAATACAGCAAACCAGGATATCGTTTCTGGCACAGCAGCAGCTACAGGCATTGGTGTGGAAGCTGGTGTAGATACGGAAAATGCTATTCAGCTTGCTCAGGGTAGCAATGGAAATCAGGTGAACCAGATGCTAGAAGTTGGTGCACTCGGTCTTTCTGATGTACTTCAGGTAGTAGGTGGTGGCTCTTTGGCTGACACTACTCTTATACAGGTTGCCGGTAACGGTCCTGTAAATCAGAACCTTCTCAACACTGTGCTTTCTAGCACAATTGTGAATGCTATTAACAATGTGACGAACAATAATAATGTCATTATCACGCAGAACTGCGGATCAATGTGTAACCAGAACGTTGGTGTGGACCTCCTTAATATTGCAGGAGTTGCACAGCTCGTTAATGGTGTATCCGGCAACGTAAACACTCTTGCTCAGGTAGGAGGAAATGGTTCTTCAAATGCAAACATGGACAACGCTTCCAGCGCGCTTGCGCTTGTGGCTGCTGGCCAGGACATTATGAACAGCAACGTTGTAATGATTGCTCAGAATTCTTTGAACGGTCCAAGCAATCAGGATGCAGATGTAAATGCCGCTGCTCTTACGGAGGCACTTCAGACTGTTGGAAGCACAGCTTTCAGCGTCAATACTCTCACGCAGGTTGGTGGCAATGGTCCTTTCAATGCTGATGCAGACAACCAATCTGATGCCTTCAGTGGGGCAGCAGGTGAACAGTCCGCAGGAAGTGCAAATGTTGGTGTTCTTGCACAAAACAGCAACAACGACATGGCTAACCAAGATGGCGAACAGAACTTGCTCGCAGGCACAGAGGCTACACAGCTCATCGATGGCCCAGCAGTTTCTTTCAATATCGTTGGTCAGTTCAATGGTGATGGTCCTATGAATGCTGATGTGGATAACGATTCCACAGCAGTCGATTTGGTTTTTGCAGGCCAGGATCTTTTTGCAGCTAACCTTGCAGTTGCAGGTCAGAGCAACAACGGTGGCGACGCAAACCAGGATCTTTCGCAGACAGCAGTTTCTCTCGTAGATGGAACGCAGGTCGCTCTCGGTAGTGCAGCTGATACGAATGTCATCACTCAGGCGAATGATGACGGTTCCATGAATGCTGATGTGGACAACACCTCTCTTGCAGCTGATCTTGTTGCTGCAGGTCAGGAAGTAGATGCATCAAATATCCTTGTTGCAGGCCAGAGCAACGATAATGGCGATGCAAACCAGGATTCCGATCAGACAGGAGTAGCTGCTGCTCTTGCTACACAGGTAGCTGCAGGAGAAGCTAACTCAACAAATGTCATTACACAGCTCAATGATGACGGTTCCATGAATGCTGACATTGATAATGAAAATGCAGCTCTTGATGGTGTATTTGCAGCTCAGGATGTTGCTTCGAGCAACGTTGGAGTTCTGACACAGGTAAATGACGATGGTGATCAGAATGCTGATGCAGATATGGTTCTTGCCGCTGTTACAGGAGGAGCTCAGGTTGCAAGCGGTGAGGCAAACAGCATCTTTGTAGGTACCCAAATTGGTAATGACGGTACTGCGAACATGGATATCAATAACTCATCTCTTGCTACAGATGCTGTTCTCGGTGGACAGGATCTTTCAGCAGGAAACCTTGCAACGGCTATCCAAGCTAACGACGATGGCAATGCAAATCATGATCTTGATATCGTTGCTGATGCAGATGTTGAAGGAAGCCAGACCTTGTTTGGCCCAGCAACTTCATTCGTTTCTGCTACACAGGATAACGATGGCACAGGCAATCAGGACATAGACAGCGCCAGCGTTGCTGCCGACACAGTTGCAGGCAGCCAGAATGGTGTTGCTACAAACGTTGCAACAGCCATCCAAACGAACGACGATGGCAATGCAAACTTCAATGGCGCTCTCGGATTGGGAGCAGGTACAAGTTTGGCTCAGAACGCTGAAGGAAATGCAGTGAGCGTTATTGATGCTGAGCAGGACATTGATGGTTGCTGCAGCAACGGAAACCAGAACCTTGTTCTTGCGGGCGCTGCAACAGACGCTGTTCTTGTAGAGCAGAACGGATCTGCAGTGAACGTTGGAACTTTGGTGATGGCGAACGACGATGGCAATGTGAACTTCGATGCAGATGTTGATATGGATGCAGGTGTTGCATGTGCTCAGAATGCAGAAGGCAACGCTGTGAACCTCATCACTGCCGATCAGGACATTGATGGCAATGGAAACCAGAATGCTAACATTGATGCTGCAGCAGCTTCCCTCGTGGGTGCTGAGCAGAATCTTGGCAGCGTAAATGGCTCTACAGTTGCCATGGTGAACGATGATGGTAGCGCGAATATGGATCTTGCTGCAGATCTTGCTGCTGGCACTGCCGGTAGCCAGGACGTATCTGCAACAGGTTTGAATACTGTAGGCCTTAACCAGACGGTTGATGGCACTGCAAACCAGGATGCAGATGTAGATAGCCTTGCACTCGCTGGCGCAGGCGCTAGCCAGGGCATTGGTTCTGTGAACACGCTTGATGCAACTCTCGTCAATACTGACGGTGCTGCAAACATGAATGTTGTTGCAGACTTAGATGCTGGTGCAGCTGGCGATCAGGATGTAGATTCCGTCGCTGCAAACCTCACAGCAGTTGTGCAGGATCCAGTTGGTGCAAATCAGAATGCTGTTGTAAACAGCGCTGCTCTCTCTGGCGCAAATGGTGATCAGGGAGTTGTAGCTGCAAACGTTGCTGATGTAGATATGGTCAGCACGGGAAACAGCGCAGGCCAGGCTGTTGATTTGGATCTTGATGCTGCAACTGATGCAGATCAGGACGTAAGCAGTTTTGCTCTTGATTTCACAGGTATCGTGCAAAACAACGATGGTAACAGTGCAAACCAGGATGCTACTGCAAACACAGCTGCTCTCAGCGGTGCAAACGGTAACCAGGTTGCAGCTGCTATCAATGATGTAGATGTAGATACAAACTGCACAGGCCCAGTTTGTGCACAGAGCGCAGTTGTAGATGCAGCTGCTGTATCTGATGCTGATCAGGATGTTACAAGCGGTGCTGCTGCAGCTACCGGTATCGATCAGAACAACAATGTAAATGGTGATCTTACGAACCAGAACGCTGTTGCTAATACAGGTGCAGCAAGTGGAGCAAATGGTAATCAGCAGAACGCTGCTGTGAACAATATTGGTGTTACACATGTGTGTGCTGGTCTTGTCTGTGCTCAGCTCATCGATATCGCTGCATTGGCAGATGCTGATGCAAGCCAGAACGTTAACTCTGGTGCAAGTGCCACTAACGGCATTAACCAGGATGGTGGCGATCTGAAGACAAATCAGGATGCAGATAGCAATGTTGGTGCTGCTTCCGGTGCAAGCGGTACTCAGCAGAACGCTGCTGTAAACAATATTGATGCTACAGAAAACTGCACTGCACTCGTGTGCGCTCAGTTGATCCTTACGGACACTGTTGCTGACGCTGATGCAGATCAGACTGTTGTTTCTGGTGCTGACGCAGATGGAGAAATCAACCAGAACGCTGATGGCGTTGATTCCAACCAGAATGCAAAACAGAATGTTGGTGCTGCTTCCGATGCTGATGCAGATCAGCAGAACGCTGCAATCAACAATGTAAATGCAACTCAGAACTGCACGGGTGTTGTATGTGCTCAGTTCGTTGGAACACAGTCACAGGCTGATGCAGATGCTACACAGAATGTAGCTTCCGAGGCTGATGCTGATTCTGAAATCAATCAGAATTCCACGGCTGACCTTGCTAACCAAGATGCAGAAAGCAATGTTGGTGCAGCAAGTGATCTTGAGGCTGACCAGGCAAATGCTGCTCAGGACAACATCACGGTCAATCAGAACTGCGGAAGCGGTGTCTGTGGCCAGGCTGCAACCTCTGATTCCGATGTAAATGCAAACGCTGAAATGAACGTAGCCGGTTCAGCTGATGCAAACAACGAAGTGAATCAGGCAGCTAACAGTGACAGCACAAATCAGAACGCTGACACAACGACAACTGCAGCAAACGATATGTCTGGAAGCCAGACGAACGTAGCTGATAGCAACACAACGGTGAACCAGAATGGCGCAGGTGCTACTCCGGTCAACCAGAATGCTGCTACAACAAGCAATGCTAATTCCAACTCCACCTTCAATATCACTGGTGGTGCAAACAGCAACACAACGGTAAACCAGACTTCGAACTAATCGAACCCGTTGTCATTGGAATAAGAAAGGACCCGAAAGGGTCCTTTCTTTTGTGGATGTGGATGATGCGTAAGGTGTCGTGGGGAAGAAGTTCGAACGGTTAAGTTTCAAGGTTCAAGAAAATAGAAAGGAAAAAAGGGGATAAAATGGATAAATGTTGTGAGGGGGATAAAGGTTTTGAAAAATTTTATATCGCAGAGCGGGTTTTCTACACGTGGTGGTGCGGGGTGATGTCACCCGCGTTCCGCCCCCCATCCCCGGCCCTTCCCCCATCCTCCTTCGATAAAGCTATGGAGGACAAGCAGGGGGGGAAGGGAGATTCATTAAAAACAAAACACACATTCCCTCCCTGGAGGGGGAGGGCTTGGGTGGGGGAATAGGAGAAATCTTTCCTCCAGGCCCGCGGCCAGGAAAGGCCGCTCTGATCTATCATATTTTTTGTCCGCCTTTTCTACCTCAGCGGGTTTTCTACCCGAGGGATGTTTAGCACAGTGATGATGGCCAGAAACATTGTTTTACTTTGGATATCGCAAAGTGCCCATCCACAAGCCACATATTTATTTTTTACCACCTACTACATTCTTAGTTTTCTTTATTCTGAAGGGCTCATCTTTGGACAAAGTTGTCATAATAAAAAGACCGATCATGAGGATCGGTCTTTTTGTTGATAGCTTGAATTACTTAGATGAGGCAGCGCTAGAAGTTACAGTACCTTGATCTGATTGCGTGCCAGCGAGTCCGTAATACAGAAGGCATTTATTGAGGAAAGATTCGTAATCAGAACGAAGATACATATTTTTCTTTATTAGCTCTTCGTATGCAGCACCCTTATCTGTTCCTTTTGCAATCTCTGCTTTAGAGGAGAGAAGCTTGCGAGCATCAGCAGATGCTTGAGCTGAACAGCTCCTGTACAAGCGCACAGGACGTATTTCGTACCAGTAAAAAAGGAACACGCCTACTGCTGCAACGGCGATAATCCATTTATATTTACCAAGAATTTGCATGGTTTGCATAGAAGAGAGAAAAAAAAGATTAGAAAATGGCTTTCATTGGGGCTGAGCGCAGCATGCAAGCGTAAGCCACTGCGAACTCTCTGTCAACGCTTGTTTGCCTCTAGAATTTGCCAACAAAGCATAAAAAGCACATCCTATAGCGAAATGGGAAGTTCAATTTGTAAGGCACTTCCGATATGTACGTCAAGGCAACGCAGTACAAAGTGGACATCTCGTTTGTTTCCCTCATTTACCTACTTTCTTCCCTCTCTCTTCTATGTTAGGAAATGTATCCTGTAGAACCGTCAAGGTTCTCTCCTCTTTAGCAACAGCTTCGTTGCTACTCCTCAATGCTGGTGTTGCTAGCGCAGCTAGTTTTTCATGGGGTGATTTTTGGTCTGGCTACCAGACTTCATACCAACAAGTTATTCCCCAAGTAACTGGGTGTGGTTATAACTGTCATAGTTTTAACTTCAATCCTTGTCATACAAATTGTCTTCCAGTCAGCCCTTGTAACACTCATTGTTTCCCAACACCTCCGTGCACAGTGAATTGCAACCCAACACCATGCACACA
>CAZJPS010000001.1:0-1162 GCA_964548055.1 uncultured Candidatus Peribacteria bacterium | reverse complement strand
CAACACCTCCGTGCACAGTGAATTGCAACCCAACACCATGCACACACAATTGCAATCCAGCTCCTTGCACACACAATTGCAATGACAACGACAACGATTGCGATGACAACTGTGGACCAGTTCTTCCCTGTATGTGGAACTGTGGTTCCCCATGCAACAACCACTGTGGCAACCCATGCAACAATAATTGTGGGAATAACTGCAATAGCTGCGGCGCCCAGGCTAATGGAAATGCGCTTGTAGATGCTGATGCAGATACTGATATAACGGTTGCAGTAGATGCGAGTACAGTGAATACGAGTGTTGTGAATCAGGATGGTGGAAATGGTGGAGGATGTGGTCCTTGCGGCGGTAGCCAGGACAATCAGGATGCAATGGTAAATAATGAAGGTGATACCGATGTTGATGTTGCCGTAGACGGAACAGCCGCCAATACCATTGATGTCGATCAGGGCGGAAGCAATGCAGGTCAGTCTTCTAAGGATGCTGATGTCAATGCTGATGCTAATTTGGATACGAACGTAAATGTAGATGCTTCCACGCTAAATAGTGGAGAGATCAATCAAGTTGGAGGCGGAAAGCAGAACAATCAGGATGCCGTGATCAACAATGATGGAAACACGAATGTTGATGTCAATGTTGATGGCACTGCCGTTAATGATTTGAATCTCGATCAAACGGGCGGAAGCAATGGTCAGTCCACAAAGGATGCAAGTGTGGATATGAATGCAGATACAGATATGAACGTAAATGTAGATGCTTCCACTGTGAACTCTGCAGAGATAAATCAGGATGCAGGCAATGGCAAAGGCCAGTCTAACCAGAGTGCAGTTATCAATAACAGCGCTTCTACCAATGTTACAACGAACGTAACAGGTGGCAGCGTAAACTCAGTAAACATTCATTAGTAATAGTAAATAATTCTAAAAGAGGGGAGACGTCTCCCCTCTTTTTATAAATACGTGTATATGTATGAGCAAATTGTCTCTTTCCTTTACGTATATGGATCCTATGGATAACACGGAAATTCAAAAGAAGTGCACAGCTTTTTTGCAAGAATTAGGCGTGCCTGGATTTATTGTTTTTGGCTGGCAGAAAACAAAAGTCGAATTTGGCTTTGTCTACTCACGTCACAACATGCCTGCAGATGTAGCCATCCGTG